>CAZMML010000728.1:1970-2894 GCA_964567335.1 uncultured Nannocystis sp.
GCGAGGGCCCGCGCGCCGAGGCGCTCGCGCATGAGCTCGGCGCCGAGCGCATCGACCCCGCCCGCGTCCGTAAGATCGTCGGCGCCCGCCGGGTCAAGGCCGTCGAGCTCGACGACGGACGCAGCCTCCGCTGCGACCTCGTCGCGCTCGCCCCGGAGCCCGCCCCCGCCTTCGAGCTCGCCGCCCAGGCCGGGGCGCGCCTGCGCTGGTCCGGCGCCGGCTTCGTCCCCGAGTGCGACGCCCGCGGCGAGCTCCCCTCCGCCTGGCCCGGGCACCCGCTGGAGCGCCGCGGCGACGTCGCCGCGTCCCCCCCGCCCGCGTGGACCCTGTGGGCGATCGGCGAGCTCGCCGGCGCCTCGAGCGACGACGAGATCCGCGCCTCGGCGGAGCGCTGCGCCGCCGCCCTCCTGCCCCGCCTCGCTAGCGATCGAGAGGAGCGTCGCCTTGCCTGAGCGCACCTTCATCTGCCGCTGCGAGGACGTGACCCTCGCCGAGGTCGAGCGCACGATCGCCGCCGGTCTGCGCGACGTCGAGGAGATCAAGCGCTACACCGGCCTCGGCACCGGCCCCTGCCAGGGCAAGGAGTGCCTCAGCGTCCTCGGCCGTCACCTCGTCGCCCGCGGCCTCATCGCCCCCGCCGCGCTGCGCCCCTTCACCGCGCGCCCGCCCGTCGAGCCCGTCACCTTCGGCGCCCTCGCGGCCGCCGCCGACGAGGAGGCCCCGTGAGCCCGGCGATGGGCGCGCGCGACCTCCCGCTCCCCGCGGCGGTCGACGTAGCGATCGTCGGCGGCGGGATCATGGGGCTCGGGCTCGCCTACCACCTCGCCCAGCTCGCCCGCCCGGGCGCCCCGGGCGGCCTCTCGATCGCGGTGCTCGAGCGCAGCTACCTCGTCAGCGGCGCCTCCGGACGCAACGGCGGCGGCG
>CAZMML010000729.1:0-2893 GCA_964567335.1 uncultured Nannocystis sp.
GCGCGCGGCGCGGGTCGTCCGCTCGCCGCGCTCACGCGGCTCGACTTCCCGCTGCCCGGCCTGACCACGAAGATTGACCGCTGGCGCCGGCAGATCCGCCACGGTCGCGGCTTTCAGGTCGTCACCGGCGTGCCCCTTGGCCGCTGGAGCGTCGACGACGCCAGCCTGTTCTTCTGGTGCTTCGGCCTCCACCTCGGCATCCCCGGCGCGCAGAACCCCCGGGGCGACCTGCTCGGCCACGTCCGCGACACCGGCGCTCCGCCCGACGGATCCGTCCGTCAGTACCGCACCCGCGAGCACATCGACTTCCACTGCGACACCGCCGACGTCGTCGGTCTCCTCTGCCTCTCGCGCGCGCGGTCCGGGGGCGCCAGCCGGATCGCCAGCTCCGTGTACGCCTACAACGAGGTGCTGCGTCGCCGCCCCGATCTGGTGGCCCGCCTCTACCGGCCCTTCTGGCTCGATACCAAGGGCGAGGGCGGCGTGCCCTACGTCGGCGTCCCCCCTTGCGCCCACGCGCGCGGCGAGCTGCGGACCTTCTGGCACGCCGGCTACTTCCGCTCCGTCGCCCGCCTCGACCCTGCCCCGGTGCTCGACCGCGACGCCCGGGAGCTGCTCGACCTCTACGACGCCGTGCTGCGCGAGCCGGGCGCGAGCCTCGACATGGACCTCGCCCCGGGCGACCTCCAGCTGCTGTCGAACCACACGATCGTCCACGGCCGCACCGGCTACGAAGACCACGACGACCCGACCCGCAAGCGCCACCTCCTGCGGCTGTGGCTCTCGCTGGCAGAGGAGCGCCCGCTGCCCCTGCGCGTCCTGACCGCGTGGCGCTACGCGCAGGTGCTCGGCCGGTTCGTCGGCGCCCGGGTCCGAGCTCGCCTGCGACGATCGTCGAGCGCCGGCTGAGGGGATCGTCGATCTCGGCGCCTCCGCGGGAGGTGGGCAGGCGCAGGTTGAGGTGGTGAGCCCGACCGCCAGCGCGTCAGGGTGGGGGGTCGGAGCCGTGGATGTAGCGATAGCCCGCCGGGATGATCGTGGGGTCGTCAGTGACGGGATCGGCCGGATCGATCGGGGGCCAGGAGAGCGAGCCGAACCAGCTCGGCTTTCCGGGGAGGAATAGGCTGTCGGGGATCGGTTGCGGGGCGATCGTCCAGTCCTGCGCGCTGAGGGTCGAGTCCCAGTTGCCCTCGATGAGCGTGGTGCCGACGGTCGTGTCGTCGCGGTCGACGTAGAGGTCGCGCGGGCCGCCGTCGCCGTGGAGGAGCGCCATCGGCGGGAAGGTGCCGGAGTACGCGTCGTTGCCGATGTCGGGGAACCCGAGGCGATAGATCGCGCTGCCGCTCCAGCCGCTCTCGCTGGCATAGGCGAGGCTCGCGGGGCTGCCGGTCCGACCGAGGACGTTGCCGACGAGCGAGTAGTACAGGTTGCGGCGGTCGATCTGGATGGATGTGTGGTTCGACACCCCGGGCCAGCTGCTCGCGCCGGTGACGAGGTTGCGTAGCATGACGGTGTGTGAGCCGCTGCCGTGGTAGGCGTCGCTGCCGAACTTGCCGGCGATGTTGCCCTCGATGAGGTTGTACTGGGTGTGCGGGCTGTGGTTGGTGCTGATGTCGGACGGCATCTTGCCGGCGTCCGGGGCGTCGGGCGGATCCGTGTAGAAGGCGTCGACGCAATAGTTGTAGGCGACGACGTTGCCGAAGCCGCCGGAGTAGTTAGGGTTGGCGCCGCCGTCGCCGATGTTGATCTGTGGGAAGCCGGCGGCGACGCAGATATTGTCGATGACGAGGCTCCAGTTGACATCGGCCAGGAGGTCGAGGCCCTCGGAGTCCGGGCCGCCGTTGGCCTGATCGTGCATGTAGATCCGCCGCAGCTCGACGTGGCCTGACCACGCGACCATCACGGTCTTCTTCGGCATGGCGGAGAACTCGCAGGCCAGCACCCACGCGTTCCAGGCCCCGAAGATCTCGACGAAGACGCTGGGCCCGGCGCCGGTGCCGAGGAAGTTGATGTACTCGACACCGACGTCGTGCGCGAGGTCAGGGAACCACGAGAGCTGCGGGTCGCGGGTGAAGTCGATCGGCAACGGCGGACGGAACGTGACCGTGGTGGCGGTCTTCGACTCCACCATGTGCATCGAGGCGCGGTAGCGACCGGGAGCGTCGACCTTGGTCCACACGAGCTCCGGATCGTCCTCTTCGTCGACCATGATCATCTTGCCGACCTCGATGGGGGCGGTGTCGGCGACGGTGACGGAGGTGCTGGCGCGCGCGGCCCCGCCGGTGATCGGGGTGTTGTAGGCGGGGTTGATCTTCGGCGGGGGCCACGGGCCGAGGCCGCCGATCGCGAGGGCGCGCGCGTCGCCGGTCTCGGCGCGCAGCACGGTGCCGGCGCCGGCGCCGCGCAGGGTGATCGGACGGGTGATCCGCAGCGTGAGGTCGACGCGGTAGGTGCCCTCGGGGAGGTATACGACCTGGTTGTCGGGACAGGCGTCGATCGCGGCCTGGATCGCCGCGCTGGCGCTGGCGTTGCCGGTCGGGTCGGCGTTGTAGGGGGCCTGGGTGACGTCAGCGCAGACGGTGTCGCGCACCGGGATCCCGCCCTCGACGCCCGCGCTCTCCCAGGTACCAGGCGGCGGCAGGCGCTCGGGAGGGATGATCGCGGCGGTGCCGACGGTGACGGTGGTCTGGGCGCTGTCCTCGCCGGCGGCGTTGGTGCAGGTGAGGGTGAAGGTGGTGTCGTCGGCGAGGGTGACGCTGGTCGCGGCGCCGCTCTCCACCGCGCCGACGCCGTTGTCGATGCTGCAGCTCGGCGCCGGGTCGGGCGGGTCGGCGTAGGTCCACGTCCAGGTCACTTGAGTCGGCGCGCCCGGCGGGACCGCGCTCGGGGAGGC
>CAZMML010000730.1:0-2875 GCA_964567335.1 uncultured Nannocystis sp.
CTCCCCCGAGCAGGCGTTCGACGATCTGCGGCGCTCGCGGCACCGATCGGACGATCGCCTCATGTGGCAGTTTGGGCATGTCCTCAAGGCTAGGCCCGGAGCGAGCGCCGACAAGCCCTGGCGTCTCGCTAGCGCCGAGGATCCTCACCCACTCCGGTAGGCAACGCCAACCCTGCGGCCCGACTCCCACCGCCGGGACGAGCTCGCGTCGAGGTCCCTCTCGCAATCCCTGCGGCGAGGCCGCGGCGCCGTCGCTGCCTCACCGCGGGGCGGGCGCGCGCCCGCGCCCGCGCGATGGACCTCGCGGGCTCCCACGCGCTAGGATGCCGGCCTAGCCCAGGTGGTGTGATGGTCCGCGCCCTCTCCTTGCTCGCCCTCCTCAGCCTCGCCGGTGACCTCCGCGCGGCTCCTGCCAACTTCGACGCCTCGCTCACGACGCGGGGCCGCGCCGCGACCCGCACGCTGGCGACGCCGGCCGCGGTGGTCCTCGCCACCGACCCCGCGCGCGGCGTCCCCTCCCTGCTCTGGGCGGGCGAGTCCGCGGCGCCGACGCTCGCGCACCTCGCCCCGGCCGACGCCGCCCGCGCGCACCTCCACGCGCACCGCGAGCGCTACGGCGTGACGCGCGAGGCCATCGACGCCGCTCGCGTCCTCTTCACCCACGACACCGGGCGCGGCGGCATCATCGTCGCCTTCCGGCAGCAGGTCGGGGGCGTCGACGTCCTGCGCCGCGACGTCAAGGTCCTCCTCGACCGCGACCGCCGCCTGCTCGCGATCTCCGGCTCGCCGCACCCGGCCGCGTTCGGCGAGGCCCCGCGGGCCTCCCGCGGCGGCGACGCCGACGCGATCGCCCTCGCCCTCCGCGACCTCTACGGCCGTGACTTCGGCCCGGCGCACTTCGCCCCCTCGACGCGCGCCCCGCGGGCGGGGGCCCGCTACTTCGACCTCGCGCCCCGCTCGACCCAGGCCCGCGCCGAGCTGCGCTTCCGCGAGCCCGCCCGGGTGCGGCCGGTCTACTTCCCCCTCGGCGACGCGCTGGTGCCCGCGCGCTGGGTCGAGCTGCAGACCCAGCTCGCCCCGGACCGCGCGATCGACGTCTTCGAGTACGTCGTCGGCGGCGACGGGACGATCCTCGCCCGCCGCGACCTCACCGCCTACGACGCCTTCTCCTACCGCGCGTGGGCCGACGAGGCCGGCGACAAGCGCCCCGCCGACGGCCCGATGGAGGACTACTCCCCGCACCCGACCGGCAAGCCCGAGGGCGGGCCGATCGACGGCGTCAAGCCGCCGCTCGTCACCATGGAGGGCTTCAACACCAACCCTGACGGCAAGCCCGACCCCTGGCTGCCGCCGGGCGCGATCGAGACGCTCGGCAACCACATCGACGCCTACATCGACATCAACGACCCCGACGGCCTCGACCCCAGCACCGACGAGTTCCGCGCCGACGTCACCGAGCCCGGCGTCTTCGACTACTTCTACGACATCGGCTCCGAGCCGCTCTCCTCCGCCGAGCAGTCGAAGGCCGCGCTCGTGCAGATGTTCTACGTCACCAACTGGCTGCACGACTGGTGGTACGACTCGGGCTTCAACGAGGCGACCGGCGTCGCCCAGGAGGACAATTTCGGGCGTGGCGGCGTCGACGGCGACGTCTTCCACGCCGAGGGACAGGACGGCGCCCTCACCGGCTCGCGCAACAACGCCAACATGTCGACCCCGGCCGACGGCGCGCCGCCCCGCATGCAGATGTACCTGTGGACGCCGCGCTTCAACACCGGAACCCTGACGATCTCCCCGGGCGACCTCGAGTACGAGGTCTCCAAGGGGGCCTTCGGCCCGCTCCACTTCGACCTCACCGCCCCCCTCGTCGCGGTCGACGACGGCGCCGGGATGGACCCGCTCGACGGCTGCGAGGAGCTCCCCCAGGACCTCAGCGGCAAGATCGCCTACATCCGCCGCGGCAACTGCACCTTCGAGACCAAGGTGACCTTCGCCCAGGCCGCCGGCGCCGTCGGGGCGATCATCTACAACAACGCCGACGACGGCCTGCCGCCGCTCGGCAACGACGACATGCTCGAGGACCCGACCCTGCCGGTCCTCGGCCTCTCGATGGCCGACGGCGACGCCCTCGCCGCGATGATCGGCCCCGCGACGACCGCCCACATGACGGGCACCGCGGACGTCGAGCGCGACGGCACGATCGACAGCATGATCATCGCCCACGAGTACGGCCACTACATCCACCACCGGCTCGAGGACTGCGGCAACCCGGCCTGCGGCGCGATGAGCGAGGGGTGGGGCGACTTCAACGCCCTCCTCATGATGCTCCGCGAGGGCGACCCGCTGGACGGCGTGTACGCCAGCCTGACCTACTCCGGCTCCGATCCCACCGGCTACTTCGGCCTCCGGCGCGTCCCCTACTCCGCGGACATGAGCAAGAACGCCCTGACCTTCCGCCACATCGCCGAGGGCGAGGCCCTGCCGGACACGCACCCGGTCGAGGGCAACGGGATCGGCAACAGCGAGGTCCACAACGCCGGCGAGGTGTGGTGCACCATGATGTGGGAGGTCTACATCGCGCTGCACCAGGCGCACGCCGCCGACCTCAGCTTCGAGGCGATCCACCGGCTCATGACGGACTACCTCGTCGCCGGCATGCTGCTGACCCCGACCGATCCGACCTTCCTCGACCAGCGCGACGCGATCCTGCTGGCGATCGCCGCCAGCGACATGGACGACTTCTTCACCGTCGCGGAGGCCTTCGCCCGCCGCGGCGCCGGCTCCTGCGCGATCGCGCCGGCCGCCGACTCGGCCGACTTCATCGGCGTCAAGGAGGACTTCCAGCTCCAGGCCGGCGGCACCCTCACCGCCTTCA
>CAZMML010000731.1:0-2872 GCA_964567335.1 uncultured Nannocystis sp.
AGACCGCCGGCGCGGATCACCTCGGCCGCGCGGCGAATCGCGGCGGGGTCGCCCGCCGGCAGGACCTGAGTCCTTCTGGACATGTCCCTTCGATCACCCGCTCTTGCCGAGCTCGAGCAGCGCCTCTTTCATCTGCTGGGCGTCGGCGAAGCGGTGGTGGACCTGCTTGCCGCACGCCTTGGCGAAGAAGGCGTCCATCGCCCGCGCCTTGGCCGCGGGGATGCTGTCGGAGAGGAAGTGGCTGACGGGGAGCGGCTCGCGCTCGCGGTGGGCCTGGAGCAGCGCCCGCGGGTGGGCGTCGAAGAGGTCTTCGAAGGGGTGGCGGCCGCCGGTGACCAGCTCGAAGAAAGCCATGCCGAGCGCGTAGAGGTCGGCCCGGTGGTCGATGTAGTTGCCGGGGATCGTCTGCTCGGGGGCGATGTAGCGCGGGTCGCCCATGATGTGGTGCGTGTTGTGGGACGAGAGGTCGGAGAGGTCGCGGGCGACGCCGAAGTCGAGCACCTTGACGATCCGCAGCAGCGGATCGTGCGAGTCGCGAGTGACGAAGACGTTGGCCGGCTTGATGTCGCAGTGGACGATCCGGCGCAGGTGGACGTAGCGGAGCGCGTCGAGGACCTGCGAGAAGATCTCGACGATCACGGGGATCCCCATGGGCGTGCCGCTCTCGATGAACCAGCTCACGTCCTTGCCGCGCAGGTACTCCATCGCGAACCACAGCACGTCGTACTCCTCGGCCGTGCCGACCTGCGACACGTGCACGAGGTTGTGGTGCATGAAGCTCGCGCACATCCGGGCCTCGCGCCGGAAGTGCCGGTGCGCCCACTCGGGCACGTCGTTCTTCATCACCTTCAGCGCGACGTAGCGGTTCATCAGGCGGTCGAAGGCCTTGTAGACCTTGCTCATCCCGCCCTCACCGAGGCGCTGCACGATCTCGAACTGGCTCGTCCCCGTGAGGACGGTGCCCGGCGGCAGCTCCGTGCCCTGGTAGCCCTCGTACTGTGAGGTCGAGGTCGGCGTGATCCCGGTCATCCCGGGTTTCCGACTGTTTTGATCCTGGCTTGACACGGGTGGGGAAGGGGCGGGCCGCGCTCGCGCCGTGGGCTAGGTTACGCAACCTACACCACCTGTACCCATCTCGTCAGCCTGTCTCGGGGTCAGGGGCGGCCTCTCGACCTAGCTTGCCGCAGGTGCGGCCCGACTACAAAAGACTCGCTGAGATGCGATGCGCGAAAACGCCCGGACGCTTGCGCATGTAGCGCATGGCGCGAGAACGACGTTTACCCGGGCAGCGCGGTCGGAAGCCCGCGACGAGCGGATTCCTCGACAGGACTGGTGTGCCAGGGTCCAAGGGGCAGGTCGTGGGCCCAAGCCATGTGCGCGCGAGCGCGCGCGCGTCCGGCGAGGCGGGGGGTTGTTCGGGCCTCCCCGTGCGGCGAGATCCGCCACGAGCGACGAACCGGTCACTCAAGCGCGTCGGCCCGGACCTCCTGATCTACAACCATCGCCCCATGGCCCTCCAGGTCCTCCAGCGCGCGCCGCCCGCGTCAGCCCCGGCGTCCCACGGGCTCGCCCGCGACGAGCAGGCGCCGGAGCGCAAGCGGACCCTGCGATGCCTCGCGTGCGGCCGCATGATCGCCGACCCGGACGATCACGTCACGCTGCAGGGCGGGCACGAGCACGTGTTCGTCAACCCCGGCGGGCACGACTACCGGATCCGGCTCTACCACCAGGCCCCGGGAGCATGTCCGATCGGTCCGGCGACGAACTTCTACTCGTGGTTCCCCGGCTACGCCTGGCGGGTGCTCGTCTGCGGCGGCTGCGGCGCGCACCTCGGGTGGGACTACGGCCCGGCGCCGGGCTTCGTCGGGCTGATCGTCGATCGCCTCGCCGAGGACCTCGCGTAGCGCGTCCGCGCGCGGGCGTGGTATGTCGGCGCGGATATGAGCCAAACCCGCAGCTTCAAGCGGATCTGCGTCTACTGCGGGGCGGCCGCCGGCCACGACCCGCGCTTCTTGGAGACGGTGCGTGTGGTCGGCGAGTCCCTCGCGCGGCGGGAGATCGCCGTCGTCTACGGCGGCTCGCGGCTCGGACTGATGGGTGCGCTCGCGGACGCGGCGCTCGGCGCCGGGGGGCAGGTGTTCGGCGTCATCCCGCAGCGGCTCCGCGACGTCGAGATCGCCCATGAGGGGCTGACCGAGCTCTTCGTCGTCGACAGCATGCACACGCGCAAGATGATGATGGCCCAGCTCAGCGACGCCTTTGTCGCCCTGCCCGGCGGGTTCGGCACGCTCGAGGAGATCTTCGAGGCCGTCACCTGGTCGATGCTCGGGTACCACGCCAAGCCCACCGGTTTGCTCAACCTCCACGGCTACTTCGACCCCCTGCTCGCCTTCCTCGACCACGCGCGCGACCAGGGCTTCGTCCGTCCGCAGCACCGCCCGCTCCTCCGCGACGCCGTCGAGCTCGACGTGCTGCTGGAGCTCCTCGCCCGGTAGCCGCGCGTCAGCGCTTGCTCGCGCCGCGCCCCGCGGTCCATCCTCGCTCCAGCCATGAGCGTCGACGACGACCCTGAAGTGTGGAACCCGGAGGGACTCGCCTGCCACTTCGCCGACGTCCACCGCAAGGAGGCCGACCGCCGCTTCGCCTTCGTGCTCGGGGCCGGCGCCTCGGTGCAGTCGGGGATCCCGGCGGCGGGCGCGCTCGTGCGTCGCTGGCTCGGCGAGCTCCACCGCCGGCTCGCGCGTCCGGGGGTGCCGATCGAGCGCTGGGCCACGGCGGAGTCGCGCGGGATCCCCGGCGTCAGCTTCGCACAGGCGACCTCCGTCGACCGCCCGATCGTCGCGCGTCGCGTCCGCCAGCACGCCGCCGGGGG
>CAZMML010000732.1:0-2871 GCA_964567335.1 uncultured Nannocystis sp.
TACCCGCTCGAGGGCGTCGTCGAGACCGACTGGAGCACCGCGACCTTCACCATGAACTGGCGCCTGATGAGGCCGCACCAGCCGGTCTCCTGGGAGCGCGGCGAGCCCTTCGCGATGCTCGTGCCGACGCGGCGCGGCGAGCTCGAGTCCTTCGACCCGCAGGTGCGCTCGCTCCACGACGATCCGGCGCTCCTGCGCAGCTATCTCGCGTGGCGTCAGAGCCGCGCCACCTTCAACGCGGAGCTGCAGATCCCCGGCTCCGCGGCGCAGGCGGCGGCCTGGCAGAAGGACTACGTGCACGGGCGCGGGAGCGACGGGACGATCGCGCCGGAGCACCAGCGGAAGCTCGCGCTGCGGCCCTTCCGGCGCGGCTGACCCCGGCGCGTGTGCTCCGGGGGACGAAGCTCAGTTGATGGTCGCCGAGGCCTTCACGAGGCCGTAGACCTGGCGCGCGAGCGCCTCGGTGTAGGCCTGCGGGGGGGTCGAGAACGCGTCCAGCGGCTTGGTGTCGTTGAAGCTGTAGACCGCGCCGTCCTTCTCGAGGAAGTGGTAGAAGTGCGTCTCGGGGGCGTACTTGGTGCCGTTCTCTTCGTCCTTCATCTGGTAGGTGAAGATGAAGCCGTTCGGATCCTCGACCAGCTTCTTCCCGTCCTTGAACGACGAGTCCCCGATCGAGCTGGCGTTGCCCCACTCGATCGCCTCCTTGAGGTTGCTGACGGCGAGGTTGCCGACGGTGATCATGTAGAAGCCGGCGAGCTTGATGTCGACGCCGCCGTTGCCGTTCTTCTCGAAGGTGGCGTCCTTGGGCGCCTTGATCGTGACGTTGATCAAGGGCGAGACGTCCTTGAGGTTCTTGGCGACCCAGTCCGCCTCGTTGATCTTGAGCTGGGGGACGTCGACGGCCGGCGCCGCCTCCTTGGCCTCCTTGGCGTCCGCGACCGGGGCGCCCTTGGGGGCGGCCTTGGATCCGCCCTTGTCGCCCGCGGACGGGGCGCCGCCGCAGGACGCGAGCGCAAGCGTGAGAACCGAGATTGCCGTGAAATGCGTGGCCTTCATGGCGCGCGGATATCACACGCTTCCTCCCTGCGGTCGAGCAAAGTCGCCCGTCCCGGGCGGGCGCGGAGCCGTCCGACGCGTGAAAATACGCACTCGAATTCGCGCGCCGCGCGCGTGCATAGGATCAGCCGGCGCTGCGGCGGGCTCGCGTCACGCCGGGGACGCGCTCGATCTTGTCGAGCACGCGCACGAGCTGCTCGTTGCTCGAGACCTCGAAGGTCGCGGTGATCTGGGCCGACTGATCGCGGCGGAGGGTGGTCACCTGGGTGCCGGTGACGTTGATGCTGAGGTCCGCGAAGACCGAGAGGATGTCGCGCAGCAGGCCGATCCGGTCGTGCGCCTGGATCAGCGCGGTGACCGGGTAGCGGCGGCGGTTCTCGTGGCCCCACGTGATCTCGATCAGGCGCTCGGGCTCGGGGCTGCTGACGATGTTGGGGCAGTCGCGGCGGTGGATCGCGATGCCGCGGCCGCGGGTGATGTAGCCGATCACCTCGTCGCCGGGGACGGGCGTGCAGCAGCGGGCCGGGTGGCTGAGGATCCCTTCGGTGCCGCCCAGGCTGACGCCGCCGGCCGCGCGGGGCTTGCTCGCGGGTCGGGTGGGCGCGATCTCGGGGGGCGGCGGCGCGGCCGCGGCCTCGGCCCTGCGCGCGGCCTCGAGGCGGTCGCGCTCGGCGTCGAGGATCTTGGCCGACACCGTCTGAGCGGAGAGGTCGCCGAAGCCGACGGCGGCGAGGAGGTCGCCCTCGGTGGTGAGCTTGGGGAAGAGGTGGATGTAGTCCTCGAACTTGGGGCGGTCGATGCCGAGGCGCCGGAGCTCGCGCTCGAGCGACTCGCGGCCCTGCTGGATCGCGGCGTCGCGGCCCTGCTGGCGGAACCACTGCCGGATCTTCTGCCGGGCGCTCGAGCTGACGACGTAGCCGAGCTGCGGGCTGAGCCAGTCGCGGCTCGGCTGCGGGGTCTTGTGGGTCAGGATCTCGACGCGGTCGCCGGTCTGCAGCTTGTGGTCGAGCGGGACGATCTGGCCGTTCACGAGCGCGCCGCGGCAGCGGTGGCCGACGTCGGTGTGGACGCGGTAGGCGAAGTCGACCGGGGTCGCGCCCTCGGGGAGGTCGATGACGGCGCCGCCCGGGGTGAAGACGTAGACCTGGTCGTGGAAGATGTCGGTCTTCAGCGACTCGACCATGTCGCGCGGGTCGCTGACCTCCTTCTGCCAGTCGATCACCTGGCGCAGCCAGTTGAACTTGGCGTCGGCGAGGCGGCCGGCGCGGCGGTTCTCCTTGTAGGCCCAGTGGGCGGCGAGGCCGAACTCGCCGAACTGGTGCATCTCGTGGGTGCGGATCTGGACCTCGAGCGGGCGGCCGCCGGGGCCGACGATCGCGGTGTGCAGCGACTGGTAGCCGTTGGGCTTCGGGCGGGCGATGTAGTCGTCGAACTCGCCGGCGATCGGGGTCCACAGGCCGTGCACGAGGCCGAGGACCGCGTAGCAGTCGGGCACGGTGTCGACGAGGACCCGCACCGCGCTGACGTCGTAGATCTCGTCGAAGCCGACGCCCTTGCGCTGCATCTTCTTGTAGATGCTGTAGATGTGCTTCGGCCGCCCGCTGATCTTGGCCGAGATGCCGGCCTCCGCGAGGCGCTCGCGGAGCGCCGTGATCGCGGTCTGGATCAGGCCGTCGCGCTGCTCCCGCTTGGCCGCGAGCGCGGCCCCGATCTCGCGGTAGATCTCGGGCTCGAGCTCGCGGAGGCTGAGGTCCTCGAGCTCCCACTTGATCTGGAAGATGCCGAGGCGGTTGGCGAGCGGCGCGTAGATCTCGA
>CAZMML010000733.1:0-2864 GCA_964567335.1 uncultured Nannocystis sp.
TGCGCGGCTTGCGTCGGCGGGTCGAGGCGATCGCGTCCGGGAGCGACCCGCGCGAGCGGCCGGCCCTGCCCGAAGGGCCGGATCGCAGGCGCTGAGGCGGCGGCAGGGGCGTGGTATAAGCCGCGGCGCCCATGCTCTCGGATCCGGACGCATTTGACTACGTGATCGTCGGCGGCGGCTCGGCGGGCTGCGTGCTCGCGGGTCGCCTCTCGGAGGACCCCGCGGCGCGGGTGCTGCTGCTCGAGAGCGGCGACCGGGCGGAGCGTCACCCGGAGACGCTCCGCGCCGACGGCTACAAGGACGCGTTCATCAACGACGCGCTGCTGCACCACCGCTTCAGCACGCCGCAGCCGGGCTGCGGGGGTCGGCCGCTGTGGCTCGGATCGGGCCGCGGGATGGGCGGGAGCGGCTCGATCAACGCGATGGTGTACCTCCGCGGATCGGCCGCGGACTTCCGCGCGTGGGACACGCCGGGGTGGGGGTGGGCCGACGTCGTGCCGGCCTTCGAAGGCCTCGAGCGGGCGCTCGGGGTGCGCCCGCGGGCGCCGACCGAGTTCACCGAGACCTGCATCGCCAGCGCGGAGGAGGCGGGCTTCCGCCGCGAGCTCGACCTCAACGGCGGCGACCTGCTGGGGACGCTCGGCTACGAGGCGATGAACTACGCCGGGGACGAGCGCCGCAGCGCGTACGTGGCGCTGCTGCGGCCGAACCTCGATCGCTTGAATCTGGTCGTTCGGACGGGCGCGAACGTGCACCGGCTGGAGCTCGACGATCGGCGCCGGGTGGTCGCGGTCGAGTACGAGGAGGGCGGGGCGCTGCGCCGGGCGGCGGTGCGCCGCGAGGCGGTGCTCTGCGCGGGGGCGCTCGAGTCGCCGCGGCTGCTGCTGCTCTCGGGGATCGGGCCGCGGGAGGCGCTGCGCCGCGTCGGGATCGCGCCGGCCTTCGACCTCCCGGGGGTCGGCGAGAACCTGCAGGACCACCCGAACGTGACGCTCTTCCACGTCGGGCGCCGCGGGGTCGACTGCAACTACCCGCAGCTCTACGGGTTCCACCGCGTGGGCGAGCGCCCGGATCTGCCGCCGGACCAGGCGGACACCTGCTACGTCTTCTACCCGGCGCGCTCGTCGCTGCGCGAGGCGACGATGCGGATGGTGCCGGCGCTGACCATCCCGCCGGCGCTCTACCACCGCACGCGGCTGCCGCGGGCGGTCCGCAAGGGGGTGGAGCTGGCGTTCTTGCCGGCGCTGGTGCGCCGCGCGGTCGAGCGGGTGTACGGGCTGGTCGTGATCCTCGGCAAGCCGAAGAGCCGCGGGCGGGTCGCGCTGAGCTCGGCGGATCCGCGGGCCCGCGCGGCGATCGACCCGGCCTACTTCGCGGACCCGGCCGACATGGCGACCATGCTGGCGGGGATCCGGCTGGCGCGGAGGATCGCGGGCGCGTCCGGGCTGCGCGCGTGGGGCAACACCGAGGTGCTACCCGGCCGCTGGGCGCGCTCGGACGCGGCGCTCGCGGCCTTCGTGCGCAAGATGGCGATGACGACCTACCACTACGCGGGGACCTGTCGCATGGGACAGAGCGCCGGCAGCGTGGTCGACCCGCAGCTGCGGGTGCGGGGGATCCAGAACCTCCGGGTGGCGGACGCGTCGATCATGCCCGAGGTGCCGGTGTCGGCGCTCAACGCCCCGAGCATGATGATCGGCTGGCGCGCGGCGGACCTGCTCCGCGGCGCGTGAGCGGGCGGCTCACGCGGCGGGCTTGCGCCCGGGTCGCACGACCAGGACGCTGCAGGTCGCGTGGTTGACGACGCGGGCGGCGGTGGTCCCGAGGAGGCGGTCGAGCGCGTCGAAGCCGTGGCTGCCGATCACGATCAGGTCGGCGGGGATCGCGTCGGCGACGTCGCAGATCACCTGGGCGGGGCGGCCGAGGCGGACGTGGATCGCGCCCTGGATCGCAGGGGCGAGGCCGCGGTGGCTCTCCTGGAGCTCGCGCTCGGCGTGCTCGACGAGGCTCGCGGTCAGCTCGTCGCCGGTGAGCGACCAGGCCTCGATCGGCATGCCGAGGGGGATGTTGACGGCGCGGCAGAGGTGGAGCCTGGCGCCGTGACGGGTGGCGATGTCGACGGCCTCGCGCAGGACCAGCGCGGTGCGGGGCGAGCCGTCGAGGGCGACGAGGATGTTCGAGTACATTGTGGCCCAAGGATAGACCCTGCGCGGCCGCCCCGGCGACCCCGCGGCGCGAAACATCTGCGGGGCTTTCCTCCCCGCAGGGAAGGGCGTAGCCTCCCCCCGCCATGATCGACCACCTCGCCCCGATCCGGGACCATATGACCAGCTCGCCGATCACGATCGGCCGCTCCCAGAGCCTCGCGGACGCGGCGCGGCGGATGCACGAGCACCACATCCGGCACCTGCCGGTCCTGGAGGGCGGGTACCTGTTCGGGATCCTCAGCGAGCGTGACATCGACCTCGTGGAGGCGCTCCCGGACGTGGACCCGGACAAGGTGACGGTCGAGGAGGCGATGACGCAGGACCCCTACACGGTCGCACCAGGGACCCCGGTGCGGGAGGTGGTCGGGGCCATGGCGCAGCACAAGTACGGGACCGCGGTGGTGATGGAGGAGGGTCGGGTCGTCGGGATCTTCACCACCGTCGACGCGATGCGGCTGCTCGCCGAGGTCCTGGGCGCCCCCTGACGCGCCTCCGCGGAGGGTGTATGATCCCGCCCAGCCGGGATTACCATGAGCGGGCTTATCCTGATCGTCGAAGATGAGCGCGACCTGGTGGCCACCCTCGAGTACGCCCTCGAGCGAGAGGGCTTCCGGACTCGCTCGGCCTACACCGGCCGCCAGGCGCTCGAGATCGGGA
>CAZMML010000734.1:0-2859 GCA_964567335.1 uncultured Nannocystis sp.
CCTGGACGAGCGGGTTCTCGAGGCCGTCCTCGACGATCTGCTCGCGCGTCAGCGCGGGGATGCCGGGCGGCCGCGGCCCGTAGGCGTCGGTCCGGGAGGCGGTCGGGAGGTTGAAGGGTTGATCGGGCGAGGGGGGCGGCGGCGGCCGGGCGGGCTTGTCTGCCTCGGGAGGCGGGCTGGCCTTGGGGGCAGGTGCCGGGGCGGGGGAGGTCGCGGGGGCGGCGGTCGCGGGGGCGGTCGCGGCGGGGGCGGGGGCCGCCGGGGCCGGAGCGGGGCGGGGCGGCGCGGCGGCGGGGCTCGCGGTCGGGGTGAGGATAAGGCAGAGGCCGAGGGTCAGGGGAAGGATCGGCCTCGGTAGCGAGGGGGGCACGGGTTACTTGTAGAGGGCGAGGCGGGGCGGGGCAAGGCCCGAGGCGCGCGGGCCCGCTTGCGGGCCGCCGGGGCCGGTGCCAGAGTTTTCGCGCGTGAACCAGCAGAGCTACTTCGATCTCGCGGCGTCGCCCCAGGGCCGCCGGATCCTCGTCCGCTGCGCCGGGGAGGACGTGCATCGTTTTCTACAGGGGATCCTGTCGGCCGACGTCGAGGCGCTGCGCCCCGGTCAGGCGCGCCCTGCGGCGCTGCTGACGGTGAAGGGCAAGATCGTCACCGAGGTGATCCTGCTCGGGCTGCGCGCGGGCGGCCTGGGGCTGGCCCTGCCCGCGGACGCGGCGGACGAGGCGTTGGCGCTGCTGGAGCGCCACGTGATCATGGACGACGTCTCGCTGACCCGCGACGACGCGGCGAGCTTCGCGCTGGTGTGGCCGGGGCCGATCCAGGGCCCGGGGGTCGAGTGCCTCGAGGCGACCTACCCCGCGCCCGGTTGGTTGGCGATCGGGACCTCGGAGGCGCTGGAAGGGGCGCTGGCGGGGGCGCGCGCGGTCGACGTCGAGGCGTGGACGCTGCGCCGGATCGAGGCGGGGGCGCCGGGCTGGGGCGAGGAGATCAGGGCCGGGGTGTTCCCGCCGGAGGCCGGCTTCGTGGCGGCGGTGAGCTACGACAAGGGCTGCTTCATGGGACAGGAGCCCCTGGCGAGGATCCACGCGCGGGGGCAGGTCAACCGGGTGCTCGTGCGGGTGCGCGCGGCCGCGTGCCCGCCCGCGACGCTCGATCTGTCGGCGCCGGATCGGCCCGAGGCCGGGCGCTGGACCTCGTGGGCGAACGATCCGGCGGGGGGAGCCTTGGGGCTGGCGATCGTCCACCGCTCGGCGGCGCAGCCGGGGACGACGCTGAGCGCCGAGGGGATCGGGGCGGTGACGGTGATCAGCGGGCCGCTCGGCGACGACCCCGGGGCGCCCGGCAAGCGACGCGCGTAGGGGCGACGCGCGCAGGGCCCCGCGTGCTCGCGCGGGCTCACTCGAGCGCGTCGCGCGGGTCCCAGAGGGCCTGGGCGATCACGTGGAGGGCGCCGTGCTGGCGCTGGACGCGGCCGCTGACGCCGAGGACCTGAGCGGTGCGAGCGAGCAGGCCGTGGCGCTCATAGACGTCGGCCCAGACGATCACGCTGAGCATGCCGCTCTCGTCCTCGAGGGTGAAGAAGGTGACGCCGCCGGCGGTCTGCGGGCGCTGCCGGCAGGTGACCGCGCCGACGACGTCGACGCCGTCGCCGTCGCGCAGGCGCTGCACGTCGCTGGCCGCGGCGATCCCGAGGCGGCGCAGGGCCGGCCGCCAGGCGGCGAGCGGGTGGCCGCGGGTGCTGTGCTGGGTCCGGCGGTAGTCCCACAGGACCGCCTCGCCCTGGGTCAGGGCGACGAAGAGCGGCTGCTGGCCGGCGGGGGCGACCTGTTCGGGGAGGGCGAGGCTGTCGCGGCGCTGGGCGGCGAGGCCGCGGACGCGCCAGAGGGCGGCGCGGCGATCGAGGCGGAAGCAGGCGAAGGCGCCGGCCTCCGCGAGCGCCTGCAGGGCGGGGGCGCCGAGGCGGGTGCGCCGGACGAACTCGTCGAGGCTGGCGTAAGGGCCAGGCGCGTCGGCGAGGGCGGCGCGCTCGAGGGCGCCGAGGCCGGCGACGTAGCGCAGGCCCATGCGCACGGCGGGGCCAGAGGTGAGCGAGGCGCCGGGCTCGAGGGTGCAGTCCCAGGCGCTGCGCTGGACGTCGATCGGTCGGACCTCGACGTCGTGGCGCTGGGCGTCGGCGACGATCGTCGAGGGGTGGTAAAAGCCCATCGGCTGGGCGTTGAGGAGGCCGCAGGTGAAGGCGGCGGGGTAGTGGCAGCGCAGCCAGGCGGTCGCGTAGGCGATCAGCGCGAAGCTGGCGGCGTGGCTCTCGGGGAAGCCGTACTCGCCGAAGCCGCGGATCTGCTCGAACACCCGCTCGGCGAACTCGCGCGCGATGCCCTTCTTCTCCATGCGCGACACCAGCCGATCGCGGTGGTGCTCGATGCGGCCGGTGCGTCGCCACGCCGCCATGTCGCGGCGCAGCTGATCGGCCTCGCCCGGCGTGTAGTCGGCGGCGACGATCGCCAGGCGCATCACCTGCTCCTGGAACAGCGGCACGCCCAGGGTCTTGGCCAGCACCGGCTCGAGGCAGGCGTGCGGGAACACCACCGGCTCGAGGCCGTGGCGGCGGCGCAGGTACGGATGCACCATGCCGCCCGAGATCGGGCCCGGGCGCACGATGCTGACCTCGATCACCAGATCGGAGAAGTCGGCCGGCCGCAGCCGCGGCAGCATCGACATCTGCGCGCGGCTCTCGATCTGGAACACGCCGATGGTGTCGGCGGTCTGGATCATCGCGTAGGTGTCGGGGTCGTCGGCCGGGATGGTGGCCATCGACAGCTCGACGCCGCGATGGGTGCGCAGCAGATCGAAGCAGCGGTGCAGGTG
>CAZMML010000735.1:0-2856 GCA_964567335.1 uncultured Nannocystis sp.
CCTGCGGCGGCCGACATCTTCCCCTACCTCACCGGCTTCACCGGCGAGCTGGCGCGGATCACCTCGCTGCTCGCCTTCGCCGTCCTCTTCCTCGCGCTCTTCGCCTTCACGCTCGCCGGTCGGGTCGGGCAGCTGCGCCGCGAGCTCGACGAGCAGCGCTGCGAGGCGCTGGTCGATCGAGCGTGGCCCGAGCGACCGGAGGAGCTCCGCGGGCCCTGCGAGCTCGTGCTCGTCATGCCGGCCTTCGACGAGGAGCCGAGCCTGCGCCAGTTCCTCCCCGGGCGGCCGCGCGAGCTCCTCGGCCTCGCCGCGCACCTCGTGCTCGTCGACGACGGCTCGCGCGACGCGACCGCCGAGGTCGCCGCGGGGCACGGGGCGTGGGTGGTCCGCAGCCCGCGGAACCGCGGCGGGGGCTTCGCCCTCAAGGTCGGCTTCGCGGCCGCCCGCCGCCTGGGGGCGCGCTACGTGCTGACCCTCGACGCGGACGGCCAGCACCGCTTCGAAGATCTCCCCGCCGTGCTGGCGCCGCTGGTCGCCGGGGAGGCGGATCTGGTGATCGGCAGCCGTCGCCTCGGCGCCGCGCCAGGCGCCGCGCCGCTGCGTTCGCTCGGGGTCCGCGTCTTCTCGGCGCTGCTCTCCTTCCTCACCGGGCAGAAGATCACCGACTGCGCGAGCGGCCTGCGCGGCCTGCGGATGGCGCGCCTGGGGGAGCTGCAGCTCGTCCAGATCCGCCACCACACGGCCGAGATGATCATCGAGGCCGCCCGTCGCCGCCTGACGATCGCGGAGGTCGGGATCACGATCGTGCCGCGCGTCGCGGGCGTCACGAAGAAGGGCGGCGCGATCGTCTATGCGCTGCGCTTCGCCGCGTCGATCGCCGCGACGTGGTGGCGCCGCTGAGCGCGGGTCAGCGGCGTTGGGTCCGGTCGCTACAGACGCGCGGGTCGCGGAGGTCGCGCGCCGCGGGGGGGACGAGGCCCCAGCGGAGCTCTCGTCCTCGCGGGTCTTGTGGCTCCAGACGGAGGAGGGTCCTCCTGTCCCACGCCGGGGAAGGCGCGATATTGTGCGCCTCTCTTCTGGAGGTACCCCCCATGCCCTTCATCACCACCGGTGTCGAACTCCGCTATGAAATGGCCGACTTCGACGCCAGCGACATCTACGCCTTCCGCGTCCTCGACACCGACGACGCGCTCGTCGTGTCCAGCGCCTTCGCCGACGAGGATCTGGACGCCCCCGCGGGCGACCCCGAGGGCGTCGTCTCGATCTCGCCCGCGGCGCTGGCCGAGGGCCGCACGATCGCGGTCCTCTCGCAGGGCGGCTGGATGACCGCCGGCCTGGCCGCCCCCGAGCGCGACGACGACGACGTCATGCAGATCGGCGACCTCCCGCCCTTCCTGCTCAGCCGCGCGAGCCTCTGCGAGCTGCGCGAGGGCGAGACCCGGCTCCGACCCGAGTGGGGCCCGGCCGAGGGCGAGGCCGTCGCGCTCGCGCTGCGCGAGCGCAGGACCGCGGAGATCGTCCACGACGGCGAGCGCCGCGACGTCGAGGTCCTGGTCGCCGCGGGCGAGGGCGTCGAGCTCACGGTGGTCGACGACGAGGAGTGGCCGCTGATCGTCGAGCGGGTCGAGGGCGACAACTTCTGGCGCCTGCTCGCGGTCGCGAGCGCGACGGAGGAGGGCGAGGAGGAGGAGGAGGCGCTGCCGCCGCCCGAGCCGGCCGGGCCGATGGCGCCGACCGGTCCGCTCTCCGCGGACGACTTCGTCGCGCTGACCTCGCGCCTCGGCGTGACCGGGATGGACATGGACTACGAGGGGACCCGCTTCTCGCTCGTCGACGACGAGCGCAGGGCGGTCATCGAGGCGGACTACAAGATCGTGCTCGTGGCGATGCCTGGGGGCACCTTGCGGCGCGCCCACACCTTCGGGAACTACCGCCCCGAGCAGGTGCTCGGGCCGCTCGCCGCGGAGGATCCGGTCGAGCGCTCCGGCGACCTGACGATCGGCGCGGAGGTCGCCGCCGAGCTCGCGCGGCGCGCCGGCGCGGACCTCCTCTATCCTGATCCGCTCGGGGCGATCTTCGTCGCGCTCTTCAACGTGCGCGCGGTGATCGGCTGAGCGGTCGCGGGGCGGGCCGCCGTGGCCCGCCCCGGCCCGCTCAGGGCCCGAACACGGCGAGGAAGCCGTCGTTGCTGCCCTTGGAGGTCACCGGGCCGCCGCCGAAGTTGACCGCGCCGACGAAGGAGCCGCAGATCGCGGCCCTGCCGGTGCTCGATCCGGCGGAGCCGATCCCGTCCTGCGCCGCGAAGTCGCCGAAGGACTTGCTCCACACGTGGGCGCCGCCCGGGGCGAGCTTGAGGGCGAAGATCTCGTGGTCGCCCTCGGAGGTCAGGACGCCGCCGCCGAAGTCGTTGCTGCCGCTGAAGTAGCCGGTGAGGACCAGCGAGCCGAGGCCGTCGGCGTCGATGAAGGAGGGGCGCGCGTCGCCGGCGCCGAGGGTCTTCGACCACACGTGCGCACCGGCGCCGTCGAACTGGGCCGCGTAGCCGCGGAGGCTGGGCGCGACCAGCGGACCGCCGCCGAAGTCGATCGGGCCGCGGAGGACGCCGGTGATCGTGATCCGTCCGTTGGCGTCGATCGTCATGCCGTAGAGCTCCTGCGAGTTGGCGTCGCCGAAGCGCTTCGACCACACCGCGTTGCCGATCGGGCTCAGCTTGGCGAGGAAGATGTCGTTGCTGCCGGCGCCGGTGATGGGCCCGTTGCCGAAGTTGATGGTGCCGTCGAAGGAGCCGCCGACGTAGACGTTGCTGGTCGCGTCGACCGCGAGCGCGTACATGTACTGCGTGCTGGAGTCGCCGTA
>CAZMML010000736.1:0-2853 GCA_964567335.1 uncultured Nannocystis sp.
ATGTTGTCGATCGGGAAGAAGTTGTTGTTCGAGTACGAGTAGAGACCTGGCATGATCTCCATCATGTTGAGGACGATCTGGGTCTTCTGATTTACGTCCTGAACGTCATTATACCACTGGTTGAAGGTCGGGGCGTCGGTGAGCATCTTCGGGTTGCCGACCGACTGGAACACGGGCTTCTGGTCCGGGCCGAGCTTGGGGTTCACGAGGCCCTTCGAGATCCCGCAGCAGTAGGTCTGCATGTCCGGGTGCGGGGTCTTGAAGTCGCGGATCGTGGCGAGCAGGGTGTCGCCGCAGCTCACCGGGTCGCCGGTGGTGCTGCTGCCGCCGCTGCTGCCGCCGTCGGTCGTCGAGGTCGAGCCGCCGGAGGAGCTGCCGCCGGTGCTCGAGGCGCTGCCGGTGGAGCCGTCGGTCGAGCTGGAGCTGCCGGCGCTGACGTCGGTGGTGGCGTCGGTGGTGCCGGTGCCGGTGCCGGCGGTGGTGCCGGTGGTGCTCGTGATCGCCTCGGTGGTGCTCGTCACCGTGTTGCTCTCGCTCTCTCCCATGGTTCCGGCGCTGGTGTCGGTCATCGACATGCCGACGCTCGAGGTCGGCGCAGAGGTCGTGGAGGTCGAGGTCGAGGTGCCCTCGGTCGCCGCGGTCCCAGAGCCGCTGCCGGTGTCATCCGTCGAGTTGTTCGAGCCGCAAGCGGCGAGGAGGGAGGCGAGCGAGAAGAGGTGAACGAGACGCGAGGCCATAGCTCGCCACGATACCGGGGTTGGTCGCGGCGACAACCGGCCGGGGCGCCGGTCCGACCTCGCCCCACGGCGACCTACTCGGGGGATCACCGGGCCGTGTCAGTCGAGGGGCCGGGCCCGGGCCTGACGGTGGAGCACCCCGAGGCGGCCTTGGTCGGTGAGCCGGAGGTCGCGCAGCTCGTAGGGCGCGCCGAGCGTGCTGGCGCCGAGGGTGTCGCGGTCGAAGGTGAGCGAGAGCGTGCGGGGGCCAGGCTCGAGCCACGCCGCGCTCTGAGCGACGCCGACGGGCTGGAGCTCGCCCGCGCGGCTCGTCGCATAGAGGACGGCGCTGGCGCCGAAGCGGCTGGCGGCGGCGACCTCGAGGTCGAGGTCGATCTGCAGCGCGCCCTCGCGCTGCTCGCGGGCGGCGCTGGCGGCGAAGCGGGCGGTCGGCGTGACGAGCGAGACGGCCGAGGTCGCGTCGCGCCGGACCTTGAGGCCGCCGCGGGTGGTCGCCTCGGTGCGGATCTGAAGGGTGTAGAGGACGCCGGGGGTCGCGCGCGCCGGGGCGGCGACGACCCCCGCGTAGGCGCCGTCCGGGTCGCGGGTGAGGGCGAGCGGGAGGGTCGTCCCGTCGGGCGCGAGGAGCTCGCCGGAGATCGCGGAGGCGGCGAGGGGGGCGCCGCCTTCGCGCAGGCGGGCGCTGAGGCGGACCTCGGCGCCGACGAAGACGACGTCGCTGAGGGGCGCGAGCGAGAGGCTGGCGCCGCTGTCGCGCTCGAGGACGTAGACGAGGACCGGGGCGTCCGCGGGGGCGCGGAGGGTGAACTCGCCGGCGCCGAGCTCGGGGCGGACCTCGAAGACCGCGGTGCCCTCGCTGAAGGGCATGCCGGCGTCGCGGAGGTGGACCGGATCGGCGAGCCGGCGGAGGCCGGCGTCGCCGCGGTGGCGCGCGCCGCCCGGCGCCTCGAGCTCGAGGTCGGCGAGGGCGAGGGGGGCGCCGCCCGCGGGGGAGAGCTTGAGCAGCGCGCCGGGCTGGCTCAGGGGCAAGGGGACGCCGGCCGCGAGCGCGGCGGGGTCGACCTGGCGCCACCACGCGCGGCTCTCGTGCGGCGGCGGTGGCGCGGCGGCGAGGTCGTCGGCGTCCTGGTCGATCGGCCAGCTCAGCGCGACGGGTTGGCGGTCGAGCGCGGCCGCGGGCGGGGCGTCGGGCGCGAGCGCGGGCGGGGCGAGGTCACCAGGGGCGAGCGGGAGCAGGCGCAGCGGGGCGGCCTCCGGGGCGGCCGGCGCGGGGGCGGGCGGCTCGGGCGCGGGGTCGCAGGCGAGGGCGAGGAGGACGAGGGCGGGGAGGGGAGTGCGAAGGGACAGGGTGTTCATGACAGGTCCTCCGGGCTAGACGTCGTCGCGCAGGAAGAGGTCGAGGTAGAAGCAGTCGCGGCGGCTCTGGGCGTGGCTGAGCGGCTCGCCGTCCTTGGTGTAGTCGGTGTCGTAGAACCACACGTAGCCGGCGCCGCCCTGCGAGGAGCAGTCGAGGAAGCCGTCGGAGCAGTCGTCGAGCCAGTTCTGGGTGGTCTCGAGGCCGACGTTGAGGGAGTAGCCGCCGCAGTAGGAGTCGCTGTCGAGGGGGGAGGAGTCGACGTCGGTGCCGACGACGGCCCAGAGCTCCTTCGGGAGCGCGGGGCGGCCGACGGTGCCGTAGAGCCAGTTGGCGTTGTAGTAGGCCATGTGGCTGGTCTGCTGCATGGTCACGGCCTCGCTCTTGTAGCCGAGCAGCCAGCCGAGCGACTGTTCGAAGGCGTTGCCGGCGACGACCGCGTCGGCGAGCGGGGTGCCGAGGCTCGAGGGCGCGAGCGCGTCGACCCACTTGATCGTCTTGATGATCTTCGGGTAGCGGCTGTCGTAGGTCGGGTTGGAGAGGATCCACCGCAGCATGTTGCCGCCGTTGCTGTGGGTGATCACCACCATCGAGGTGATGTTCTTGCCGGTGATGAAGGCGGTCAGCTGGCCCGCGAGGCAGCCGGCGGCCTCGGGATCCCACATGTATTGCTCGAAGTCGCAATTGATGACGGTGTAGTTGGCCGGGTTCGGCAGGCCCTGGCGCACCGAGTCGACGAAGGCGGCGGTCCAGTAGTCGGCG
>CAZMML010000737.1:0-2849 GCA_964567335.1 uncultured Nannocystis sp.
CCTTCGAGATGTGCGAGGTCAAGTTCCGCTGCAAGATGCCGATCTTCGTCGCGCGGCAGTGGATCCGGCACCGGACCGCGAACGTCAACGAGATGTCGCTGCGCTACAGCGAGGCGCCGGACGAGTTCTACGTGCCGGCGCTCGAGGAGGTGACGCTGCAGTCGGCGACCAACAAGCAGGGGCGCGACGGCGAGACCGCGCTGCCGGCGGCGCTGCGCGAGCGCGTGCGCGGGCTGATCCGCGCCCGCAACGAGGCCTGCTACGCGGACTACCAGGTCCTCGCGGGCGAGCTCGGGATCGCCCGCGAGCTGGCTCGCACGGTGCTCCCGGTGTCGCTCTACACGCAGTGGATCTGGAAGATCGACCTCCACAACCTGCTCCACTTCCTCGACCTGCGCCTCGATCCGCACGCGCAGGTCGAGATCCGGCGCTTCGCCGAGGCGATGGCCGCCTTCGTGCGCGCGTGGGTGCCGCTCGCGTGGGAGGCCTTCGAGGACTACCGCCGCGGGGCGATCGCGCTGACGAGGCTCGACGCGCACGCCCTCGGGTACCTGCTCCAAGGGTCAGATGAGGCGACCGCGGCGGCCCGCGCGGGGCTCGCGGGGCGGGAGCTGTTGGAATTCCAGCAGAAGCTGGCGCGCCTGCGGGCGCTCGCGGCGGAATGACGCCTTGACGGCCCGCGGCGCCCGTGCTCCCGTCACGCGGTGGCGACGCGCGACCTGGAGATCCGGCGCCTCGACGCGGGCAACGTCGAGGCGACGATCGAGTGCGTGGCCCGCCTCTATCCGGAGGGCAACCTGATCGCCCGCGCGCTCGGCTTCACCGCGGAGGAGTACCGGCCGATCGCGGCGCGGACGGTGCGCGCGACGCTGGCGATCGACATGGGGCTGGTGGTCGTCGACCCGGAGGACGAGGCGATCGTCGGCTTCTACTTCGCGCGCGACCTGGTCGATCAGCTCGCGGCGCTTCGGGCGCTGGCCGAGGACGACGACCCCCGGCTGCGCGTGTGGGGCGACATGCTCGGGCGCCTGATGGCGCGCCACGCCGAGGCCTACGGCGCGCCGGCCAGCGGGGAGGTGCTCTACATGAACATCATGGCGCTGGACGAGCGGGCGCGCGGGCGCGGGTTGATGCACGCGCTGACGCTGCAGGCGAGCCTCGAGTTCGGGGTCGGTCGCGGCTACCGGTCGATCGTCGGGGTGGCGACGCACCCCCGCAGCCAGGCCTACGCGAGCGGGACGCGCTCGCAGTGGTCGGCGTCGCTGCCCTTCGCGGAGCTGGCGGATCCGCGGCTCCGCGCGATCCCAGGCGCGGTCGAGATCCGCCGCTACGACGTGGAGCCCGGCGCGGGCTTCGACCCGGGGATCTACTTCGCGCCGCGGCCTCAGGGGTAGTCGGCGAGGATCGTGATCCCGGCCGGGCCGCGGAGGTAGCTCGCGCCGAGCTGGTCGGTCCGGATCGTGAGGCCCTCGGGGAGGTTGATGGTCGTGCTGTCCTCGACGACGAGGACGCCGGCGGGGGTGTACTCGAAGTGGTGGACGACGCGGTTCTGCTGCGGGGTGATCCAGTTGTAGACCTCGCCGAGGACGAAGTTGTCGCCGCGCAGCGGGATCTCCTGGTGGCGCAGGCGGAAGGAGTCGTAGCAGTGGCCGCCGTTCCAGCCCTCGAAGTCGATGGTCGTGCGCTTGACGTCGGCGGCGACGCCGCCGTCGGGTTTGAAGAAGCGCAGGTCGAGGGCGGTGCCGCCGGAGCGCCAGAGGAAGACGAAGTTGTCCTTGTCGTTCATGCCGACGGTGAAGCCGTCGTACCAGTAGTGGTAGTTGACCGGGACCTGGACGGCGGCGGCCTCGACCCAGGAGCCGTCCGCCTTGAAGCGGCGGTAGTAGATGCCGCTTCCGCTGTGGATCTGGGCGGCGAGGACGCCGGCGCCGGTGGCCTGGTTGAGGGCGACGTGGGTGCCGTAGACGGCGTTGATGTCGAAGGCCTCCTGCTGGCTCTTGGCGACGCCGCCGGCGTCGATGAAGTTGACGTAGGTGGCGTTCGGGGAGACGGCGACGACGCTCTTGCCGGCGGCGTCGATGGCGGCGTCGTGGAACTCGAGGTAGCCGTCGGGGATCGCGATGGCGGTCTTGTTGGCGGCGATCGGCTGGCACTTGTCGTCGAGCAGGGTGTAGGCGATCCGGTGGTTGGCCGGGGCGCCGGCGCGGTCGAACCAGGTGACGAGCACCTTCTGGGCCTGGCGGGCGATGTGGATCGTGGGGTAGGGGCCGAGCTGCTGGCCGGCGTCGTAGGCGCCGGCCACGAACTCGGGGCGGCGGACGGAGCGGTCGCCGTTGTAGCAGGTGGCGAGGATCTGGGCGGCCTCGTGGCGGACGACGACGAGCGCGCCGTCGGCCGCGACGTCGTAGTCGTCGATCGGCTTGGGGAACACGAGGTCGACCTTGTCGTCACAGGCGTCGGGGGTGCCGTCCGTGTCGCTGTCGACGTCGTTGGGGCCCTTGGGGCAGATGTCCGACGAGTCGCAGATCCCGTCGTTGTCCTTGTCGTCCATGGGATCGTCGGGGCACTCGTCGCAGGCGTCGGGGGCGCCGTCCCCGTCGCCGTCGAGCGCGTCGTCGCCCGCGAGGCAGAGGTCGCAGGCGTCCGGGACGGCGTCGCCGTCGCCGTCGAGGAGGTCGTCGCCGGCGGGGCAGAGGTCGCAGGCGTCGGGGACGGTGTCGCCGTCCTCGTCGGGGCCGGGCGAGCCGGGGCCGCAGCCGCCGCCGGTGGAGCTCGAGCCGCCGCCTGTGGTCGAGGACCCGCCGCTGCCGCTGGAGTGCGCGGCCGTGGTGGAGCTCGACGCGCCGAGG
>CAZMML010000738.1:0-2842 GCA_964567335.1 uncultured Nannocystis sp.
AAGGGCAGACGTCCGGTGAGGAGCTGGAAGAGGATCACGCCGACCGAATAGAGATCGGTGCGGGCGTCGACCTCCTCGCCGAGCGCCTGCTCGGGGGACATGTACGCGGGCGTCCCGAAGACCATGCCGCGCTCGGTGAGCGCCGTGTGGGCGTGACCCTCCTCGTCGGACATCAGCTTGGCGAGCCCGAGGTCGAGGATCTTCACCCGCTCCGCGCCCTCGTCCCCGGCGAGGAAGACGTTGTCCGGCTTGAGGTCGCGGTGGATCACGCCGACGGCGTGCGCGTGGGCGAGGCCGCGGAGCACCTCCGAGACCAGGGCGAGCGCCCGGCCCGGCTCGAGCGCCGCGCCGCCGCGGACCCGCGCCGCGAGCGACGCGCCGCGCAGCAGCTCCATCACGAAGAAGGGCTGCTCGCCGGTGCTGCCGTGATCCAGCACCCGCACGAAGCCCTCGTGGTCGATGCGCTGGATCGCCTCGACCTCGCGCTCGAAGCGGCGGAGCGAGGTCGCGTCGCGGACCAGCCCCGGCAGCACCGTCTTGAGCGCGACCTCCTGCCCGTCGCTGAGCCGCTCGGCGACGTAGACCGCGCCCATGCCGCCCTCCGCGATCTCGCGGACGACCTTGTAGCGGCCCTCGACCACCTCGCCCTTGCGCAGGCGCGGGAGCGGCGGCGCGTCGCCCGGCACCTGCGGCGCCGTGCTGGCCCGGGTGGCGAGGATCCGCGTGAACTCGGAGCGCGCCGACGAGACCAGCAGCGGGACCTCCTCGCGCGGGCAGCCGAGGGCCGCCGCGACGTCGGCGTCGGGGGCGCCGCGGAGCTCGACCAGCACCAGCACCAGGCGCTGGTCGGGCGCGAGCTGCTGCAGCACCGCGTGGATCTCCCGGCGCAGGCGCTCGCGCGGGTCGAGCGGCTCGGCCGCGCCGGTGTCCTCGCGCGCCTCCGCCTCGGTGTGCTCGCGCGAGACCTCGCGCGCGAGCCCGAGGAGCCACTGGTAGTACTGGTTGCCGTCGGCGAGCCCGGGCAGGCGGCGCTCGGCGAGCAGGAAGACCTGCTCGCACGCCAGCTCCGCGCGGTCCTCGTCGGCGAGCAGCCCGAGCATGAGGCGGAAGATCGCGATCTGGTGCCGCCGCACCAGCTCGCCGTAGGCCGCCGGGTTGCCGCCGAGGTAGGCCTGGATCAGCCCGGCGTCGTCGAGCCCGAGCTCGTCGCCCGGCTCGCTCGGCGCGCCGAACGCGGAGCCGAGCTCGCGCCGCGGCTCCGAGTCGGTCAGGGGCGACATCACCGGCGTCGTGCTCATGGCGCGCGGGGCCTGGCCGCCCGACGGGCGCGCCCGGAGCAGCCGAGGCCGTCGAGGACGTGGCGCGCGGGCACGAAGCGCTCCTCCCCCTTGGCGTCGCGGACCATCACGCCGATCGGGGTGAAGCTCTCGATCGTCCCCTCCACCGCGCCGAGGCTGATCCGGTCGCCCTGCGAGACCATCCGCCGGAGGTAGTAGTTGGCGATGATCTCCTCGGCCGGGCGGCGCATCGACCACGCGAAGAGGAACGCGATCGTCACCAGCCCGACCGCGATGATCATCGACAGGTTGGCGGTCAGGAAGGAGATGTCGACGCCGAGGATGTCGACGCCGATCGCCGCCGCGATCACCAGCAGCGCGACCTCCGTCATCGTCTCGAGCGGCCCGGCGTAGGGGCTGCGGATCTCCGTCAGCATCGCCCCGACCGCGCGGCGCGCGGCGCTGGCGAGGTAGCCGCCGAGCGCCAGCACCACGATCACGGAGAGCAGCCGCGGGACGTAGGCCAGCGCCGCGCCGAGCGCCTCGCGCACCGACCCGAGCCCGAGCAGGTCCGCCGCGCTCATGAAGGCCATCAGCATGATCGTCAGGTGGACCAGCGCGGCGAGCGCCCGCGAGAGCGTCAGGCCGGCGCCGGCCGCCCGCAGGAGCTTGCCGATCTGCGTCTTCTCGGTGGCGGCGTCGAGCTGCGTCATCCCGAGCACGCGCGTCACCAGGGCCCGCGCCACGCGGGCGACGATCCACATGATGAGCAGCAGCCCGAGCGCGCTGAGCATCGCCGGCGCGTGGGCGACGACGGCGTTCCACAGCGACTCGAGCGGCCCGAGCGCGGCCTGCTTGACCGCGCCGAGCGCCTCCGCCGGCTCACTCCGCATGTTCGACCTCCTCGGCCTCCCGCGCGTCGACGATCCACCGCCACGGGGCGACGAAGATCAGGCGGGCGAACTCCGCCGCCGTCGTCGCGGCGGCGACGCGGTCCATCACCCGCTGCTGCACGTCGTCCCGCGGACCGCGGTCGAGGGCGACGCGCAGCAGCGCCTTGATGTCGAGCGCGGGCGCGGCGCCCCGCTGCGGATCAGACATGAGGCGACGATAACCCCGCGGCGCCGGCCCCGCCGCTCGGGGAGCCATGACTTCGGACCGCGTGCCTGCGCGCGGCTCAGGGCGCGAGCAGGCGCGCGTCGAGGTCGGCGACGCGCGCGGCGCCGCAGAGCGCCATCGCGAGCTCGAACTCGGCGGCGAGCAGGTCGAGCACGCGCCCGACCCCGCGCTCGCCGGCCGTCGCCAGGCCCCACAGCGCCGGCCTCCCGATCCCGACCGCCGCGGCGCCGAGCGCGAGCGCGATCACCACGTCGGTCCCGCGGCGCACGCCGCCGTCGAGCAGCACCGGGACGCGCCCCTCGACGGCGTCGACCACCGCCCGCAGCGCGTCGACGCTGGCGATCGCGCCGTCGAGCTGGCGCCCGCCGTGGTTGGAGACGACCACGCCCGCGGCCCCGTGCTCGACCGCCGCGCGCGCGTCGTCCGGGTGCAGGATCCCCTTCACC
>CAZMML010000739.1:0-2826 GCA_964567335.1 uncultured Nannocystis sp.
CCGGCGAAGCCCTCCGCGTGGCCAGCCTGGGCCCCCTCGCCGTCGTCGCCGATGACGGTCAGCTCGGCGGAGCCCGCGGGCCGCGGCCGATCGGTCCGGCGTGGGGGACGGGCGGGCGGCGCGGCGGCGACGGCGGGCGGCGCGGCCGAGGGCGGGCAGGGCGTGGGACGACGTCCCGACGTCGATCGCGGCGGGGTCGGGCAGGTCCGCGGCCGCGTCGTCGATGAGGAAGGGATGCCGGTGAGCGAGGGGCGGGTGATCCTGCACTGCGTGGCGCCGGGGACGGAGGTCAGCGTGCCGATCGAAGGCGGCGCCCTCGAGCTCGGCCCCGAGGGAGACTTCGTCGGGCCCGGATGTCGCGGGCTGGTGTGCGTCGAGCTGCGGCACTCGACGATGCTCCCTCGCGATCCCTGGTCGCTCGAGGTCGGCGGACCGCAAGCGACCCTGGTGGCCCGACCGCTCGGGCGCAGCGTCGGCGTGGTCGTCGATCCGCAAGGGCAGCCGGTGCCCGGGGCGCAGGTGGCGGTCCGCCGCGGCGACGACGACGATCCGACGGCGCTGCCGCCCTTCACGTCGCGCAGCACGGTGGCCGACGGCGACGGGGTCTTCAGCTTCGCGCAGATCGAGCGGCCCCCTTGCGATCCCTGCGGCGAGGCGACGGGTCGCTGCGAGCCGGGAGAGCTGCAGGCAGTGGCGACCTACGGCTCGCTGGTGCTGGTGGCGCGGGCAGCCGGGTTCCGGACGACGGAGAAGCGGGTCGAGGTCGGCGCGGAGGAGGGCTGGCAGATCACGCTGCTCCCGCCGCTGGAGGCGATCCGCGGGGTACTCACGGACGGCGAAGGGAGGGCCTATCCGCGCGCGCGGGTGCTGGCTCGCTCGCAGACGCGGGGCTACGAGATCCACCACGCGCGGGTCGAGGGCGAGGGGTTTCGCCTGACCGAGCTCGGTGAAGGGGCGTACGATCTGCGCGCGGTCCAAGATGGGGTCGAGCTGGCGAGCTCGCAGGGGCACGTCGCGGGCGAGCTCGTGACCATGGTCGGCGTCGTGCCGGCGCTCGGTCGCGAGGTCACGCTCGCGGTCGTGCAGCAGGGAACGGACGAGCCCGTTCAGGGCGCGGTGGTGGACGGCGGGCCCTTCTCCGGCGCCCAGACCGACGCGCTGGGGGTGGTCCGGGCGAGCGAGGTGTTGCCGGGGAGCTACGTGCTCGGGATCCGTGTGCCAGGATTGCGCCCCCAGCCCGGCTCCCTCCGCGTGGGGGAGGGCGAGGGCGAGTTGTTTGAGCGCGTCGAGGTCGTCCGCTAGGCCGTATTTCTCACCGAGCGCCGTACCAGGGGGCCAGACGTGCGTCGGGGGCTCGGAGCGACCCGACGGAGCTGTCCTCGACATGCTGTGACGGAGACGGAGCGAGTACGCCCGACGAGTCGGCTGCAGGCGTTGGGCGAGCCGTGCGGGGCCAGAGGGCGCGAACACCGCTTCGCGGAGACGCACAAATTTGAGGGCCTGAGCCGGTCGCGTTAACCTTCGCGAGCATCCGTGCCGCCGCTCATGCGTTGAGCCTGGCCGGAGACAACGAGCGAGCTTTCAGGATGGCGGAGATCGAGGACAACGGGCTTCTCAGCAACCCGACGCGCGGGACGACGTCGCCGCGCGAGGCGGCAGAGCAGCGATGGGGGACGATGGTAGCCAACCGCTACCGCGTCGAGGAGCTGCTCTCGTTCGACGACATGGGGGCGCTCTACCGGGCCCGCGACACGGAGCGCGGGGCGGCGTGCGCCCTGCGGATCCTGCCCGAGATCTACGCGAGCAGCCCCGAGATCCGCGATCGCTTCCTCCGCGACGCGCAGGCCGCCCAGGTGCTGCGCCACGAGAACATCGTCGAGGTCTTCGACACCGGGAAGCTCGAGGACGGCAGCGTCTACTCGGTGATGGAGCTGCTCGACGGGCAGGACCTCCGCTCGGTGGTCCACGACGAGGGCAAGATCTCGCCGGGCCGCGCGGTCCACATCATGAGCCAGGTCTGCCGCGCGCTGGGCACGGCGCACGAGATGGGGATCGTCCACCGCGACCTCAAGCCGAGCAACATCGTCCTGGTCACCCAGGACGGCGAGCTGGACTTCGTGAAGGTGCTGGACTTCGGGATCTGCTCGTACATCGACAGCGAGACCTCGGCGAAGTCCGACGTCGACAAGCTGGTCGGCTCGCCCGACTACATGGCGCCCGAGCAGGCCGCCGGCGCGGAGGCGAAGCCGGAGTCGGACATCTACGCGCTCGGCACGGTGCTCTACGAGATCCTGACCGGCAAGCTGCCCTACTCGGGGCGCAACGCGATCGACCTCTTGATGAAGAAGGGGCGCGAGCCGGCGCCGCGGGTCGACGACCTGGTGCGCGAGATCCCTGAGGCGCTGGCCGACCTGGTCGCTCAGTGCATCGCGCCGCGCCTCGAGGACCGGGTGGGCTCGATGCGGATCCTCGAGGTCGAGCTCCTCAAGTCCCTCGACGACAAGCCGGCCTACACGAAGATCCCGCCGCCGCCGGAGATGGGCGACCGGTCGCCGCAGGCGTCGATGAGCGCGGGTCGCGTGGCGGAGGCGGCCCGCTCGAGCCCGGGGCGGCCGGCGAGCGCGTCGATGACGGCGCCGCGCTCCTCCGCGGAGCCGACCGGGCAAGCGGCCGCGACGCCAGCCGCGACGCAGCCGCCCACGCAGCCGCCCACGCCCACGCAGCCGCCGCCTCAGCCCGAGCCGCAGGTGGTCGTCTCGCACACCCGCGAGGGGTCGAGCGCGTGGCTCTGGCTCGTCGGAGCTGGGACCGTCGCGGTGGTGATGG
>CAZMML010000740.1:0-270 GCA_964567335.1 uncultured Nannocystis sp.
ATTGCGACGGGAGACGCGGGCGCTGGTGCGGGGGTCGACGAGGGAGACGCGGGGGCTGGCGTGGGAGATGCGGGCGCGGTCGACGAGGGGGCTGACGTGGGAGGTGCGGGCGCGGTCGAGGGGGGCGCGGTCAACGTGGGGGTCGTGGACGGGGGGACCACGGACGCGGCGGGGGGCGGCGCCGGGCTGGCCGGAGAGACAGGCACGAGCCCGAGCATGCGGCCGCCGTGGCCGAGCGCGGACCACGCGTGCTGGGTGTAGTCGATGCGG
>CAZMML010000740.1:280-2822 GCA_964567335.1 uncultured Nannocystis sp.
GGTCGAGCGAGCCGACTGACTCCGAGTAGCCGCCGACGACGTGCTGTCCGGGCGCGCAGGCGAAGCAGTTGTCTGCGTCCCACTGCTGCTCGACGAGGAAGGTCAGGACCTGCTCCATGACCCGCGCGTCCTCGGGGCGCGGCGCCCCGTCGGCGGCGCGGATCGCCATCGCCGCGGCCAGCGCCTCGCCGTAGCCGCCGCTCGGCGTGTTGTGCGGGACGAGCACGTTCCCGAAGCCGTAGGAGCCGACCAGCTCCGGCGCCACGCCGCTCTCCTCGTCGAGGATCAGGCGGCGCTTGAAGTCGACGTAGTCGAGGCAGAAGCGCTCGTAGCCGGCGTGGCGGTGGATCGGCAGCGCGGCGCGGGCCGCGAGGCAGTGCCAGTTCTCCTCGAGGAAGAAGAAGCCGTGGAGCCCGTGGTCCCAGTAGGTGTCGGCGAAGTAGGTCATCGCGCGCTGGACGGCGGCGCGCAGCTCGTCCTCCGGGGGGAAGAGCGGGCTGTCGGTGCGGCGCGCGAGGTCCTCGAGGAGGACCAGGGCGAACACGGCCTGACCGGCGGCGTAGAGGACGTCGGGGCCGGGGATCGGTACGCCGGTGTCGAGGTCGGCGCGGACGTGAAAGCCGCCGTCCTCGCGCTGGAGGGCGAGGATGTGGCGGCCGAGGCGGCCGATCAGGACGTCGTGCTCGGGGCCGACGCGGTCGCGGCAGGACAGGAAGGCGATCAGCGGGAGCGCGGTGGTGCCGAGGTCGCCGACGGTCCTGGGCTTGCCGGCGTCGTACGAGAGCGCGGAGGCCTCGGGCGAGTCGCGGCGCAGGCCGGCCAGCATCGCCAGCGAGCGCCGCACGGCCGGGTCGGCGGCGGGGCTGCCGAGCTCGCAGAGCGCGAGGGTGGTGCCGGCCTGGCGCGGGACGGCGAAGCCGCGCCAGGTGACCTTGCCGGTGAAGGGGTGGAGCAGGTAGCGGAAGCGGCCGTCCTTGCCCTGCGCGGCGAGGATGTGGGCCTCGGCGGCCGCGCTGGCGCGGGCCAGCAGATCGGCGTCGAGGCGATCGATCGGGGCGCGCAGGCGTGGCGCGTGGAAGGCCTCGCCGTCGCGGCCGACGATGAAGCTGTGGGTGACGAGGCGGGTGAGGCCCTCGACGCCGGCGCTCGGATCGGGCTCCGGGTCGCCCTGGGCGCGGAGCACCCGGCGCAGCGCGGGAGGGTCGGCGCCGAAGCGCAGGTCCTCGATGAAGGGCAGCGGCGTGTAGGTGAGGAACTGGCCGAGGCCGAGGAGCTGCCAGGGCATGAGGCAGCGCTGGCCCTCGCACACCCCGTCGTGGCCGGGTCGGAGGAGGAGCGGCAGAGGGCCGGGGCCGCGGCCCGACAGCGGCTGGACGCCGACGACGAGGTCGACCTTGATCGGTCCGCGACGGACCGCGTCGGCGACGGCGGCCGCGAAGGCGGGCAAGAGCTCCTCCGGCCGCTCGGCCTGGACGCAGCGGGCCGCGACGCCGAAGCGCGCCTTGTTGTCCTTCGCCTTGGCCTTGTCCTTGGCCTTGTTCTTCGCGGGTCGGATCGGGAGCGAGACGAAGAGGGTCGGCCGATCGAGCGGGTGCTCGCAGGCGATCGGCGTGGGGGTCCACACCGACACCTCCTCGGCGGGGAGGGGGGGGCGGACCTTCGGGAGGTGCTCGGTGAGGGCGGCGGCCAGGCCCGCGGGATCGCCGCTCGGGTGGGGCACCGGGGTCGCGTCTGCGGCGTGGGCGGCGCGCCACAGGCCCAAAGTCATCAGCCCGGCGAGGAGGGCGACGCCGGCGACGACGCGGCGCGGACGGCCGAGGCCGCCGGTGGCGGCGAGACCCCAGGCGGCGAGCGGGAGCGTGACGAGCCCCAGGACCGCCCAGAGCGCGGCGAGCGCCGCGAACCCGCCGCGGCCGAGGCCGCCGTAGAGCGAGGCGATGTAGGCGCCCGCCTGAGCCGCGATCGCGGTCTGGACGAGGAGGTAGAGGAGCGCGTAGGCGGAGCTGATCCGCCACGCCAGGCGGCGGTGGCGACTGCCCGCGAGCGCGAGGGCGCCCGTCACGGCGTGGCACGCGGCGAGCGCCGCGGTCATCGCCGCGAAGAGGGTCCAGCGCTCCCATGGGAGCACCGAGGCGGCCCAGGCGAAGAGCGCGGCGTGCCCGAGCGCGAGCCCGGCGAGGATCCAGCGCGGCGTCGTGTCGGCCGGGGCCGTCATGGACAAGCATTACCACACGCGGCGGCCGGGCTGGCAGGCCCGGCGAGCGCTCTCCGCGTGGGCCGATGCGCGCCCCCAGGCGTGCGCGGGGGCACCCCCGCGGGGGGGTGCGCGGCGCGGCGAAGGGTGATATTTGCGGCGCGAGATGGCGTTCGCTGTCACCTTCGCGGGCGTGCTCGTCGCCCTCTCCGCCGCCGGACCCGAGGGGCCGGCCGGCGGTGCGGTCGGAGCTGTCTCCAAGGACACTCTGTCCGAAGGTGAAGGCGCGGCGAAGGCGCTGCTCCGCCAGCGGCGCTACGCGGAGGCGGCGGCGGCCTACGTGGCGCT
>CAZMML010000741.1:0-2819 GCA_964567335.1 uncultured Nannocystis sp.
TCATCGAGGCGCTCTGCACCGAGCACGTCCTCGAGCTCGGCCCGCTCCGGCTGCGGGATCCAGACCCGGACCCGACCCTGCGGGTCGACGAGGACTGAGCGCGCCCAACGCGAGAGCCCCGCGCCGCGCCGGCGCGGGGCTCCAGCGGGACAGCGGCGCTACTTGTTGAAGTGGACGCTGTGCGGGGCCGGGACCGGGAGGTTGGCGGTCACCTCGGCGATCGCGCGCTGGCTCTCGTCGAGGACCTGCCAGTAGTGCGCGTTGTTGCAGAAGGGGCGCACGTAGAGCACCGTCCCGGCGGCGTTGAACTCGAGGATGTTGACGCAGGGCTCGGGCGACTGCACGACGTTGGGCACCTGCTTCAGCCGCGCGATCAACCGGGTCGCCAGCTCGTGCAGGTTGACGCCGTGGGCGACCTGGGCCTTGAGCTCGACCCGGCGGAAGGAGTTGCTCGAGTAGTTGACGATGTTGTCGGAGAAGAGCTTGTTGTTGCCGACGAACACGCGCACGTTCTCGATCGTGTCGATCGCGGTGGCGAAGAGGCCGATCTCGCGCACGTCGCCGGTGATGCCGGCGGCGGAGATCGTGTCGCCGACCTTGAAGGGCCGCAGCACGACCAAGAACACCCCGGCCGCGAAGTTCGCCAGCAGGCCCGACCACGCCATCCCGATCGCCACGCCCGCGGCCGCCAGCACGGCCGCGAAGCTCGTCGACTCGACGCCGAACATCCCGAGGATCGCCACCAGCAGGGCGATCTTCAGGAGCACGCTCAGCGCGGCGTTGACGTACCCCGCGAAGGTCTGATCGAGCCCCCGGGCCAGCATCGCCCGGCGAACGCCGGCGCACGCGCCGCTGATCACGAGGCCGCCGATCACCCAGACGACGATCGCGCCGAGCACCTTGCTCAGGAGAGGCAGGGCGTACTGTTGTATGAGAGATGAGAGGTCAGGGAGGACGTCGAGTGCGAGCATGACGCGCGGGAGGATCCCCGCGCCCGCATGCCGGTGCAATTGCAAATTTCTCACGGGTGAGCGCCCCCGAGCCGGGCCCCCGAGTTAGGGTCCTGGCGGGAGGATCCGCGATGACGCTCGCCCAGGTGCTGCTGCTCGGATGGCTCTCGGCCGCGGGGGCGGTCGCCGAGGCGCCGCCTCAGCCGGGCCAGGCCGGGAAGGACGTCATCTGGATCCCGACCCCCGAGCTCGTGATCGCGCGGATGCTGGCGACGGCGCAGACCGGTCCGGGCGACCTCGTCGTCGACCTCGGCGCGGGCGACGGGCGCCTCGTGATCGCGGCCGCCCGCGACTTCGGGGCCCGCGGCCTCGGCGTCGAGTCGAGCCGCAACCTCGTGGTCCACGCCCGCCGCGAGGCGCGACGCGTCAGGGTCGCCGAGCGCGTCGAGTTCGTCGAGGGAGATCTCTTCGCCGCCGACTTCAGCGCGGCGACGGTCGTCGGCCTCTATCTCATGCCGGAGATGCTGCTCCGCCTGCGCCCCAAGCTGCTCCGCATGCGGCCCGGGACGCGGATCGTCTCGCATCATTTCACGATCGCCGACTGGCCCCCGGACGAGGTGTCGTGGGTCGACAAGCGCGGCGTGTACCTCTGGATCGTCCCGGCGGACGTCGCCGGCGGGTGGCGCCTGAGCTGCTCGGACGGGCTCGTCGCCGATCTCTCGCTCGAGCAGGAGTTCCAGACGATCAAGGGCCGCGCCCAGCTCGCGACCCTGATCGCCGGGCTCCGCGCGCCGACGCTTCGCGGTGACCGGATCTCGTTCGAGCTCGTCGACGAGGCCGGCGTGCTCCGCCGCTTCGAGGGCCGCGCCGAAGGCGGCGAGCTCCGCGGGACCGTCCAGGCCGGCGCCCAGACCGGCACCTGGCGCGCGTCTCGCATCTGACCGGTCCTTCTGTACGCACGCGGGGCCCGATGGGCGTCTCCGTCCCGAGAGACGTGACGATCTGCTCGCCACCGCTCGACGCGACTGACCCGGGAGACGCGAGCGCGGGGCCAGGAGGGTGCGCAGGGCGAGATCCGGCGCCGCCGGAGTAGGCGCAGGCCGGGCAGCGACGCCTGTCGGTTCGTGGAGAATGTTCATCGCAGCGAGGGTGCGCCGAGCACGTGAGACGGGGAGCCCGCCGTCCGCGGGGATCCTGCTCCGGCGGCGCCGGATCTCGCCGGGGCGTTGTCCAGGCCCCGCGCGGCTCGGCGAGGGATCGATAGGTCGGGGTGTCGGTCCTAGGGAGCGAGCTCGAGCTGCATCACGTAGTCGATCGCGGGCGAGCTGTCGCAGAGACCGCTGCGGTGGGACTCGAGGTTGTGGACCCGGTAGCCGACCGCCTCGGGGCCGCCGCTCGACACCACGCCCGTGCCCGTCTCGGGGATCGTCACGCTGTCGCCGAAGGCGGAGACGACCAGCTCGTAGCGCTCGCTCGGCCCGCAGCAGCCCTCGCAGGGGCAGGTCTCCGCCACTTGGGCCTCGACCTGGATCTTCGGCGCGATGGCGGCGATCGGTCCGAGCAGGCTCGCCCCGACCCACGTCGGCAGGCCCGACGCGTCCGGGTCGGTGAAGATCGCCGCGCCGACCAGCTCGCAACCCTTCTTGCTCATGCTCCGCTCCACCACCACCCGCAGGCACATCGGCACGGTCGGCAGCAGCGTCGGATCGGGCACCGTGATGCCGAGGTTCCACGGGTCCGGCTCATCGCACGCGTCGCCGCAGTCGCAGCCGTCGAGCTTGTAGGTCGGGCCCTCGGCCGGCCCCGCGAGCCGGCCGACGAACTCGAGGGTCCCGCAGGGCGGCGGCGGCGCCCCCTCATCGACCAGCG
>CAZMML010000742.1:0-2818 GCA_964567335.1 uncultured Nannocystis sp.
GATGACGTTACTCGGCTTGAGCGCGCCGTGGACGAGGCCGCCCGCGTGCGCGACCGTCAACGCGTCGGCGATCCGCCGCCCCAGCCGACGCGCCTCGCGCCAGGGCGTCGGACCGCCCCGCCGCAGCGCGTCCGCCAGGGTCTCACCGGGCGCGAAGCGCATCACGACGAAGGGCTGCTGCGGGTCGAACACCACCTCGAACACCTCGCGGGCGCACGCCCGCGGGAGCTCGCGCGCCCGCGCCGAGAGGGCGGCGAGGCGGGCCAGCCCCTCGGGGCTGCTCCGCCGCGGCGCGAGGACCTTGAGGGCGACGACGCGCTGGCGGGCCTCCTCGCGCGCCCGGTACACCTGGCCCGACGCGCTGACGCCGAGCCGCGAGAGCAGGGTGAAGCCTGGGGGGATCGCCGGGTTCATGCGCCTACTCCTTGTCGAGCTTGCCGACCAGCGAGAGCTCGAACGACGCGCCCTCGTACTTCAGGTGCGGGACCACCGTGAGGCGGCAGCGGTACCACCCGGCCTGGCCCGGGACCTCCTCGACCGCGACCTTCGCCTCGCGCAGGGGCTTGCGGGCGCGGACCTCGGGCGGCGGGTCCGGCATGTCGGCGACGAACTGGCGCAGCCACGCTCCGAGCTCGCGCTCGAGGTCCGACTGCGACTTCCAGGATCCAATCTGCTCGCGCTGCAGCACCTTGAGGTAGTGCGCCAGGCGGGTCACCACGAACATGTACGGCAGCCGCGTCGCCAGGGTCGCGTTGCGCTGCGCCGCCTGACCCTCCGCGCTGCGCTGGAAGGTCTTCGGCCGCTGGATCGAGTTGGCGGAGAAGAACGCCGCGTTGTCGCTGCCGGTCCGCTGCACAAGCGCGATGAACCCCTGCTCCGCGAGCTCGAACTCGCGGCGGTCGGCGATCACCGCCTCGCAGGGCGCTTTCGTCTTGAGCTCGCCGCCCTCGTGGTACTGATGGAGCGGCAGGTCGAAGACCGACCCGCCCCCGAGCGGGCCGATGATGTTCGGACACCAGCGGTAGCGGGCGAAGGAGTCGGCGATCCGCGCCGTCAGCGCGAGCGAGGCAGGGCCCCACAGGTAGCGCTCGTGGTGACCTATCACCTCCTCGCTGAAGTCGAACTCGCGGACCCGCAGCTCGCTCTCGCGGCGCCCGTAGGGCCCCCGCAGCAGGAAGCGCGGCATGCAGAGCCCGACGTAGCGCGCGTCCTCGCTGTCGCGCAGCCCGTTCCACTTCTGGTAGCGCGGCTCCTCGAAGAGCGCCTGCAGATCCCTGACCTGCCCGACGTCCTGAAGCGACGCCCGGCCGAACATCCCCGGGTCCGCGTTGCCGAGGAAGGGCACGTGGGCGACCGCCGCCACCGCCGCCGCGTGACGCAGCAGCTCGACGTCCTCCGCCCCGGGCCCGAAGCTGAAGGTCGAGCAGATCACCCCGTAGGGCTTGCCCCCGAACACCCCGAGCGCCGACTTGTACACGCGGCCGTAGAGCGCGCTGTGCGTCAGGTCGGGCGCGTCGCGGAAGTCGGCCAGCAGCTCCGCCTTGTCCGCGTGCAAGAGCTCGAGCTGGACGTTCTCGCGGAAGTCGACCGCGTCCACCAGGTGCTTCACCCCGCGCCACGCCGCCTCGAGCGCCTGCACCGGCGGGGCGTGCATCAGGGCGTTCACCTGCGCGGTCAGCCGCCGGTCGATGTCGGCGATCAGCGCGTCGATGCGATCCGCGGCGACCCGCGGAGAGGCCTCGGGCGCGCGCAACAGCTCGCTGAGCAGCCGCGAGAGGCCGTCCTGGTGGGCGTCCGCGGCGGGGTCGAGGCGGGCCTCGTCAAGCAGCTCGGTGAGGAGCACGGTGCGGGCGGTCGGCGTATCCATGGCCTCCTCCTTCACTGCCCCTCGGAGAGGCCGAGCTCGCCGAGCAGGCGGGCGCGCTGCGCCGGGTCGCGGAGGAGCTCCTGCACCCGACGCAGGAACCCGGGGACGTTCGCGGACGAGCTCCGCAGCGAGCGCAGCGCGTCGCGCAGCTCCTTCAGCCGCCGCAGCTCCGGGACCTGCGCGACCAGGCCCTCCGGGCGGAAGTCGTGGAGGGACGAGAAGGTCAGGTCCGCGGCGAGCTCGCGGCCGGCCTCCCCGCTCAGGTGGTCGGGCACCGAGACCGAAGCGCCGAGGCGCTGGGCGGCCATCACGTCCGAGAAGTTGTCCTTGTTGACTGCGACTGGGACGCGATCCTCGAGCGGCCGCTCGTCGGCGCGTCCGGTGAGGTCGCCGAGCAGGAGGATCCGCAGCGGGAGCTCGACCTCCTCGTGCGCGCCGGCGGTTGCCGGCTTGTAGCGGATGTTGACGCGCTCCTTCGGCGCGACGGAGCCTTCACGATCGCTTGTCATGCCGCCAGGTATAGGCGCCCCCCGCCGCGCCGCAAGGCCGGCCGCGGCGCGCCGCTCTCACGAAGTCTGGTCGGCGGACACGCCGCGCGTACGCGGGGCCCGACCGCGGTCCCGTCCCGCCAACTCGAGTTGGCCATCCCACCGAGGGTTGGTGAGGACGCGACGCGTCCCGCGTCCTGGCGCGACGCGGGACGCGGCCTCATCCTCTCCCCATGGCTGAGACAGTCCACCTGGTCCTGAAAGCAAACGGCAACGTCATCCACGGCGAGAGCACCCAACACGATCTACAGCGCGACAAGACGATCGAGTGCCTGGTCTTCCGCGACAGCGTCCGCACCGCGCGAGAGCTCGGCAGCCGCGCCGCCGTCGGCCGCCGCGTCCACGAGCCGCTCGAGGTCGTCAAGCGGATCGACGCGAGCTCGCCGCTCCTGGCGAAGGCGCT
>CAZMML010000743.1:0-2818 GCA_964567335.1 uncultured Nannocystis sp.
CCTGAAGGTGCTGAAGGCGATCCTCGCCGAGACGGAGGAGAAGAAGCCCGACGCGGACGCGCCGAAGCCGGAGGAGCCGCCGCCGACCAAGGTCGAGCCGTCGCCGGCCAAGGCCGAGCCGCCGCCGGACAACACCCGGAAGATGCGCCTCGCGGGCTTCGCCCTGCTCGGGGTCGGCGGCGCGGCGATGGCGACCGGGGGGGTGCTCGGCGGCCTGGCCCTGTCGAAGGAGAACCAGCTCGCCGAGAACCACGACTACGCGATGCGGGTCGACCTGGCGAAGTCGGGCACGTCCCTCGCGCTCGGCACCGACGTGCTCCTCGGTCTCGGCGGCGCGCTGCTCCTCACCGGCGTGATCCTGGTCGGCGTCTCGGTGGCGAAGAAGCGCCGCGCCGACGTCGCCAGGGTCTGGCCTGCCGGCCTCGGACTGGCCGGACGCTTCTAGCTCGCCGCCCCCGCGGGCCCGCGGGCCCGCACCCTTAGGTTTCCCATTATCTCAAGGAGGTCCCCGTGTCCGCGTCTCGCCTGTGTCTGTCCGGTCTCTTCTTCGGCCTGGCGCTCGGGGCATGTTCTGCGATCGTCGACTTCGCGGAGTGCAAGATCGACCTCGACTGCGAGGGGGCCGGCCAGGGCTTCGTCTGCGGGCCGGAGGGCAAGTGCGTCCCCGGCGAGGACGGCGGCAGCTCGACCAGCACGACGACCACCACATCGACGACCGATCCGACGACCGGATCGACCTCGACGACCAGCACGGACACCTCGACGAGCACGACCGAGGCGATCACCGGGTCGAGCACGGGATCGAGCTCGACCGGCGGTCCGGTGACCTGCACGAGTCACACGGAGTGCGTCGCCGCCGAGGGCGACGACCACATCTGCGGCAAGGAGGGGCTCTGCGTCTCGGCGCTCTCGCCGGAGTGCACCGAGTTCCACTGGCCCTCCGACACGCCGATGGACAAGGTCGTGTTCCTCGGCTCGATCATGTCGACCAGCCCGCCCTTCGATCCGCTGGTGGTGCCGCTCCAGAACGCGGTGCTGCTGGCGGTCGAGGACTTCAACGCCAACTCGGACCTCCCCGGCGGCTACAAGTTCGCCTACGTCGTGTGCGACGATCAGGGTGAGCTGGAGAAGGCCCAGGCCGCGGCGACCCACCTCAGCGACGTGGTCGGCGTGCCGGCCTTCGTCGGCCCGATCTTCAGCGAGCTCGTGCTCGGCCTCGCGGATCAGGTGAAGGCCTCGGGGACGCTCATGATGTCGCCGACGGCGTCGGCGAAGGCGATCTCGAGCCTCGACGACGACGGCCTGGTGTGGCGGACGATCGCCAGCGACGTGTACCAGGCGAGCGCGCTCGCCGATCGGATCCCGCTGCTGCAGCCGAAGCCCGCCAAGGTCGCGCTCCTCTACAAGGACGACGCCTACGGCAACGGGCTGCTGACCGACACGCTCGCGCGGCTGATGCAGAAGGAGCCGGGGATCGTCGCCAAGGCCTACAAGTACCCGAACCCCGTCGGCCTGACGATGGCCGAGCTGATGAACATGTACGGCACCGTGGTGGCGAGCGCCTGGGGCGCCCCCGGGACCCACCCCGACACGATCGTCCTGCTCGGGACCAGCGAGGTCAACTTCCTGATCCTGGGCTTCATGACCGCGTGGGACTCCGAGAACCCCGACCCGCCGCTGCCGCGCTTCATCGTCTCGCACGGGGCGGTGCCCTCGCTGACCACGCTGATCGACTCCGCGCCGATGAGCGCGAAGCAGGCGCTGATGATGATCACGGAGGGCGTCGCGCCGATCATCTTCGACGCCGCGAACTTCAACAATTTCAACCTCCGCTACAAGATCCGCTTCAACGATCAGGAGCCGCTGACCGCGTCCTCGCTGAGCTACGACGCCGCGATGGTGCTGATGCTCGCCATGGCGGCCGTCCCTGAGGCCGACCCGATCACCGGCGCCAACATCTCGGCCGCGATCGCCAAGCTCGTCGACAAGAAGGGGATCCCGGTCAGCTTCGGCGAGGTCGACGGGGTGACGCTGCTCTTCATCAAGAAAGCGCGCAACAACCTGGTGGCCGGCAAGACGGTCGATCTCCGCGGCGTCAGCGGTGAGCTCGACTTCGATCTGGTGCCCGGTGAAGTGCGCACCGACCTCTTCGGGTGGGGCATCGATCCGGACGCCAACATGCCGAACGAGGGGGTGATCGACCCCAAGCGGCTCTACAAGCTGAACATGGCGCCCGCCATCGACGGCGTCTGGTCCGACTTGCCCTAATGCGCGCAGCGCGCCCTCGCGCGCCCGAAGCGGCTATTCTCCGATCCTGAGCGCCGAGCCGTCGGCGCAGCCAGGACGTCGGGGTGGTGGAGAAGAGCATCACGCGCAAAAACCTCGAGCCGCAGCCGGGGTCACTGATCGCCGGGCGCTACGAGATCGATCGCCTGCTCGCGCGCGGGGGCGTCGGGGTGGTGTACGTCGCCCGCGAGCGTGCGACGGGCCGGGAGGTCGTGGTCAAGGTCCTGGCCGCGCACCTGACCGGGGAGTCCGAGGCGAGGGCCCGCTTCGACCGCGAGGTCGAGCGCCTCAGCTCGATGCAGCACGCCAACATCGTCGAGGTGCTCGATCACGGGTACGAGGGCGGCGCGCCCTACCTGGTGATGGAGTACCTGAGCGGCGAGTCGCTGCTCGGCTACCTCAACCGCAAGGGGACGCTGACGCTGGCGGAGTTCGTGCCGATCGCGGCGCAGATCCTCAAGGCCCTCGGCTACGCCCACACCCAGGGCATGATGCACCGCGACATCAAGCCGGGGAACATCATGCTGATCGT
>CAZMML010000744.1:0-2808 GCA_964567335.1 uncultured Nannocystis sp.
ACTGGCAGCAGCCCCTCGTCAACTTCTTCGCCCGCCGGGCCAGGAGGATGCGCCGATGAAGTCAGGCCTCACGCTCGCGTGGGCGCTCGCGCTCGCGCCCGCGCCCGCGCCCGCCGACGCGGGCTCGCCCGCCGTGCCGCTCTTCCCGGCGCCCGCGCCCGCCGCGCCCGCGCCCGCGCCGCCCGCGCCGCCGCGGGAGGCCGCGGCGTCTGTGCCGGCCGCCGAGCCGGACCCTGGGGACATGTCCCTCGCGGCGCCCGCCGCCGAGAGCCCGATCGCGGTGAGCACCCGCCTCACCCCCGAGCCCTCGCAGATCGGCGACCTCCTCAAGCTCGAGGTCACCGCCGCGTACCCCGCCGGCTACACCGTCAACGTCCCTCTCGGCCTCAAGCTCGACCCGATGCACCTCGTCACGGTCGACGAGTCCGAGCCGGAGTCGACCGGGCAGGGCCTGCGCAAGGTCTTCACCTTCACGATCCAGCACTTCGGCGTCGGCGACGCCCGCACCCCGGGCTTCGCCCTCACCTACGTCGGCCCCGAGGGCGACGTGCGCACCGTCCAGGTCCCGCCGCACGCCTTCACGGTCACCGCCTTGCTCGCCAACGAGGCCGAGCCGGCGCGCCAGGGCGAGGACCCGCCGATCTCGCTCGAGTACCCGAACACGACCGCGGAGGCCGCGATCTACTGGGCCGCGGCGGCGCTCGTCGCCGGCTTCATCAGCGCGCTCCTGTGGCTGCGCTGGCGCCGTCGCCCGCGCCCGGTCGTGCTCCCCCCGCCCGAGCCCGCTGACCTCGTCGCGCTGCGGGCGCTCGACCGCCTGCAGTCCGCCGACTACGTCGGTCGCGGCGAGTTCCAGCTCCACTACCTCCTGCTCACCGAGATCCTCAAGGGCTACCTCGAGGGCCGCTTCGGCATCGACGCCCTCGAGCGCACCACCGACGAGCTCCGCCGCACCCTGCTCGCCTCCGAGGCCGCGATCGCCCCGCTCAAGCCGACCGACGTCGTCCGCTTCCTCCAGCAGTGCGACCTCGTCAAGTTCGCCCGCTTCGCCCCGCCGCCGACCGAGGCCGCCGCCGCGCTCGATCAGGCCCGCGGCATGGTCCGCGCCACCACCCCGGAGCGGCCCGCCCCGGACGGCAAGGAGCCCGGCGCCAAGGTGACTTCCGCCGAAGGTCCGAAGGACCAGGCGACGCAGGACAGGTCCGCCGCGCCAGGTCCCAAGGCGGCGGAGAAGAAGGCCGGGGAGGGGCCGGCCGCATGAGGACGCTGCTCCCGCTCCTCGGCCTCGCCGCGCTGGCGCTGGCGCTGGCGCTCGGCGGGCTCGCCGCGTACCTCGGCGGCGACCTCCGGCACGTCGTCCTCGCCTCGCCCTGGTGGCTCCTCGCCGGCCTCGCCCCGCTCGTCGCCGTGGCCTCGCGCGCGCTCCTCTCGCCGCGCCCGGCCACGCTCCGCTTCTCGCGGACCTCGAGCGCGCGCCGCCTCGGCCCCGGCCTCGCCGCGCGCCTCGCCCACCTCCCGGACGCGCTGCGCCTCGCCGCCGGGCTCCTCCTCGCGCTCGCGCTGGCCCGCCCCGAGTCGAGCCGCATGACCGACCGCGTCGAGCACAAGGGGATCGACATCGTCATCGCGCTCGATCTCTCGGAGTCGATGGAGGCCGACGACCTCTACCCGAACCGGCTCGAGGCCGCCAAGGACGTCATCGACGCCTTCATCGCCCGCCGCCCGCATGACCGCGTCGGCGTGGTCGCCTTCGGCGCCACCGCGACGACCGTCTCGCCGCTCACCGTCGACCACGGCGTCCTGCGCCAGCTCGTCCGCCGCCTCCAGCTCCGCAGCATCGACGGCACGCTGACCGCGATCGGCGCCGGCCTCGGCCTCGCGCTCAACCGCCTCAAGGAGTCCGACGCCGAGAGCCAGATCGTCGTCCTCCTCACCGACGGCGTCCACAACGCCGAGGGCGTCGACCCCGACTCCGTCGCGCAGGAGGCGGTCGAGCGCGGCGTCCACGTCTACACCGTCCTGATCGGGCGCCACGCCAGCGGCCAGTCGGTCGACCCCGCGCGCCTCGAGCGGATCGCCAGCACCACCGGCGGCTACGCCTACACCGCCGAGGACCAGCAGGCGCTCTCGACCACCTTCCAGGACCTCCTCAACAAGCTCGAGCGCTCGACGATCCTCGGCGAGCACGTGCGCGCCCAGCTCTTTCACCTCGTCCTCTGGCCCGCGCTCGCGCTCCTCCTCCTCGACATCCTCCTCCGCTCCACCCGGCTCCGGAGGTTCCCGTGACCTGGTTCGAACCCGAAGACCCCGCCCGCGAGGTCCTCAGCCTCTTCGAGGAGGTCGTGCTCGCCCGCGAGGACCTGCTCTGGCTCCTCGTCCTCGTCCCCCTCGCCGCCGCCGCCTACATCTGGGCCGCCCGTCAGCGCCGCCGCGCCCTCGCCAGCCTCGGCAACCCCGTCCTCGTCGAGCGCCTCGTCGGCACCGTGCACCACGCCAGCCGCGTCGTCGCCGCCGTCCTCTCGGTGCTCGCCGTCTTCCTCCTCTGCGCCGCGCTCACGCGCGTGCAGTACGGCGGCGAGACCAAGATCGTCCCGGCCAGCGGCCTCGACATCGTCCTCGCCGTCGACTACTCGAAGTCGATGCTCGCGCGCGACGTCTACCCCTCGCGCAGCGAGCGCCTCGCCGCCGAGCTGCAGCGCTTCCTCGACGAGGCCGACCGGCGCGGCGATCGCGTCGGCCTCGGCGAGCTCGCCGGCGGCGCCGGCGGCCGGCCGGACAGCCGCGACAGCCGGATCCTCAAGCGCGACC
>CAZMML010000745.1:0-2803 GCA_964567335.1 uncultured Nannocystis sp.
CGCGGCGTTCAAGGTCAAGCTGCCGAAGGCCTCGAGCAACGAGCCGGCGACCGAGTCCAAGGCGCTGGTGGTGGAGATCAGCGAGGACGGCCGCTTCGAGGTCGACCGGGTCGTGGTCGACGAGCGAGAGCTCGAGCTCCGGCTCTGCCGCGCGGCGAAGGACAAGGCGATCTCGACCGTGAACATCAAGGCGGACCAGAACACGCGCCACGAGCGGGTCGTCCAGGCGATGGACGTCGCCAAGACCTGCGGGATCGAGAAGCTGGGGATCTTGCACCGGCACTAGCCGTGGGTGTGCTGGGTCGATTGCGGAGCTTGCCTCTCTGGAGGTTTGGGTCGCGGCGCGGCGCGGTGAACTCCTGAACGGCGCGCGGCGCAGGCCCTCGGCGCCGTCAGGCGCGTGATGAGGGTCTGGGGGCCGGTTCCACCTGGGGATCGTGCCGGCGTTCGGAGTGTGGGTGCCGGGTCAGGCGAGCCAGGCGAAGGCGGCGGCGAGGGCCCCGCGGGCGTCGGTGTCGATCGGGGCGCCGTGGCCGACGATGATGCGCTCGAAGTCGAGGGCGAGCAGGTCGTCGAGGCTGCGCCGCGCGGCAGCGCGGTCCGAGAACGCGGTCCAGCGGATCGCCCGGCTGAGGGCGACGCGGCCGTAGAAGCCCATCGCTCCGGCGTAGATCCGCGTCCATAGCCCGGGCGGGCGGCCGATGTTCTGGACGAGGTCGGTGACGATCAAGGTCCGCGCGGGGCGAGCGTAGAGGACGGCCTCGTAGAGGCGGAAGCCCTGGAACACGTGCTCGTCGAGGACCCCCGAGAAGGCCGGCTCCAGGGCGCCGTGGACGCGGTCGACGCGGAGGTCGGGGCGCTTCTTGGTGAGGCTCGCGGGGGCGTGCACGCGTGCGTGCGGGTACGCGGCGGCCCAGTCGCCGAGCCAGAGGTGGTGGAAGAGGTTGGGCGCGTAGAGGTGTTTGAGGGGCCCGAGGGCGTCGACCGCGGCGCGGCGCTCGGGGCTCAGCGCGAGCGGCGAGTGGAGGAGGAGGCCGCCGCCTTCGAGCCGGATGACGCTCATCGTCGAGGTCAAGGGCATGCCGAGGATCGAGACGGGGCCGTCGTCGATCCACAGGCCGTCGGCGACGGGGGTCAGAGGTCGGGGTCGATCGAGCACGGCTCCTCCAGGCTCACTGGCGGCGGTAGGCGTGAAGCGAGGGCGCCTCGCCTTCGCTCACGGTGTAGTAGCCGAGCCCGTCCGCGGCGAAGCCGATCGACTCGCCCTGGATCTCGAGGGTGAGCGCGAGAGGACAGCTCGGCGAGAGGAAGGCGTCGCTCAGCGGGGCGTCGAGCTTGCGCCGCCAGACGCGCGCGTCGAGGTAGGTGCGGACGGCGACGAGGCGGCCGTCAGGGCTGACAGAGCCGCCGGTGGCGAGGGCGGCCATGCCGAGGTCGAGGGTGGCCGCGAGGGCGAGGGTGCCGGAGCTGAGGGGGGCCGCGCGGCAGTAGGCCTCAGAGAGGCCGTCCATGCGCTTGGTGACGACGCAGAGGTCGCCGCGGACGGGGTCGACGAGGAGGGTCTCGGCGTCGTGGGCCTGGCCCCCGGGATAGGTGAAGTCGAGGGCTGTGGGGGTGAGCGCGGCGGAGACGGGCTCCTGGGCGGGATCGACGGCGGGCTCGGGGGCGCGGTAGACGGTGATCTTGCCGCGCACCTTGGGGTTGTCGCCGATGTCGGCGAGGTAGAGGTCATCCTGCTCGGGGCCAACGCCGGGGCCGAGCGCGAGGTCCTCCCAGTCGACGACGGTCGCCCCGGTGAGCGCGTAGCGGCCGAGGTAGCGGCCGTCGGCGGCGGCGAAGGCGTAGAGGTAGGGCCCGTCGGGATCGGAGTCGTTGTGGGTCCAGAGGACGGGGCCGCGGCGGCTCGCGGCGAGGCCGGAGGCCTCGTTCAACGCGGGGAGGTCGAGCTTGCCCGGGCTGCCGGAGGCGACGAAGGGCGGGCACTCCGCGCCCACCGAGAGGGTCGTCGCGGCGGCGCTGCTCTGGCCGGCGCCGTCGGTCACCGTCAGCGAGACCTCGTAGGTGCCTGGCTCTTGATACAGGTGTTCAAGGGCGGGTCCGACGCCCGCCGCGCCGTCGCCGAAGGTCCACTCGTACGCGACCAGCGGGCCCTCGGGGTCGCTGGACGCGCCGCCGAGCAGTTTGACGAGGAGAGGGGCGGGGCCGGCCTTGGGGTCGAGGGCGATGACGGCCTTGGGCGGCGCGTCCGCGGGGGCGGAGGTCGGGGCGGAGGTCGAGGACGCGGCCGAGGAGGAGCTGGAGGTCGAGGAGGAGCCGGCGCTTGTGGCCTCGGGGCTCTGAGGACAGGACCCGAGGAGCAGGAGCGCGAGGCCGGCGCGCGGGTTCACGGCTGCGGTCCGGAGTGGCGGCTGAGGGTCCGGAGGACCTCCTCGATCCGGATCACGAACTCGTTGGCGCTCTGGGGGCGGAGGCTTGGGTCGCTCAGCAGGCAGTCGTCGACGAGCTCGACGAGGCGCCGGTGCATGCCCGGGAGCTTCTGGCCGAGCGAGGGCGCGGGCCGGCTGATCTTGGCGCGGAGGAGGGCCTGCGGGCTGCCAGTGAAGGGCGGCTCGCCGACGAGGGCCTCGAAGAGCATCACGCCCATGGCGTAGATGTCGAAGAGGGGCGTCGAGGGTTTGCCCTGTGCCTGCTCCGGCGCCATGTACTCCGGGGTAGCGACGAAGGCGCCGGGGTTCTGCTTGCGCGCTTCGGCCTCGGCCCAGGCGGCGATCCCGAAGTCGAGGACCTGGACGGCCTCGCCGTC
>CAZMML010000746.1:0-2802 GCA_964567335.1 uncultured Nannocystis sp.
CGAGGCCTGGGAGCGCGCCGAGCCGGTGCTTGCCGCTGTCCGGCTTTTGCGCCGTAGGCATCGCGTCGTCGCGGTCCGCGGCCGCGTCCGCGCGCAGATCGCTGAAGTCGCTCTCGTCGTCGAGGCTCGGGGCGGGGACCGGAGGGGAGGGGGCCGGCGTCGCCTCGACGCGGGCGACGGGCTTCGGCAGCTTGATGCCCGCGCGGAGGCTGCGGGTGTCGGTCACGATGCTCTCGTCGACGTTGAGGCCGCGGAACATCTCCTCGTCCTCGGTCGGCAGGATCGGGATGCGCGGGTTCTTGGACGAGGAGGCGCCGAGGTCGGTGAGGCGGCTCGGCAGGGGGGTGTCCTCGTACTCGCCGATCGACGACGCGAAGTCGGATCCAGGCGCGAGCTGCTCGTCGGAGACGTTCGGCGGCGCGAGGTTGGGTCGCACCGGGGCGAGGCGCCGCGGCATCTTCGCCTCGAGCGGGTCGACGACCCCCGCGCTGATCAGTCCGAGCAGGAGGGTCGACACCTGCGGCACCTCGAGCTCGAGCTTGCGGGTGATGAGCTCGTCGGTGGTCCTGCTGCCGTCGAGGCACTTGAGGAAGTAGAGCTCCTCGGGCAAGAGCCCCAGGGTCGCGGGGTCGCCGCTCCACTTCGGGTTCTGAGCCGGGTACTTGTCGCCCCAGGCGCGCAGGACGGACCGGGCCCGCTCGTCGGAGAAGCGCTCCTGGATCGCCGCCAGGATCAGCGCCTCGGTGGTCCCGGTCGGCGGGGTGCCGTTGTTGCCGGGCTCGGCGCCGAGCTTGAACTGGAAGCGGCCCTCGTCCCAGGTGAAGAGCTCGAAGAGCTTGATCCGCAGCTGCTCCTCGAGCCCGTAGCGGAGGTTGCCCTCGGAGAGGATCCCCATCTCGACCAGCAACTCCCCCTGCTTCTTGCCGGTGCGCCGGATCGCCTCGAGGGTGTTGTCGCACTGCTCCTGGGTGATGAGCCCCTGGTCGGTCAGGATCTGGCCGAGGAACTCGGTCGCCAGGTTGCTGCGCACGACGGTCGGTCGGCCGTCGACGAAGAACACGACCTTCTTGGTCTCGCCGCTGAGCAGATAGAGACTGCCGGTGCTCTTGCTCTGGGAGATGTCGCGGAGCAGGCTGGCGAAGGGGATTCGCTTGAGCGAGCCCTTCGACGGGAAGCCGAGATCGGGTTCTGACTGGGACATTATCGAGAGCGGCCTTCGCCGAGCGCACCAACGATACCGCGGCGGGCCCCGGCGCGCGAAGACCCCAGGCGCCTGGGCGCGGGAAAAGGGGCCCCTTGCGCGCCGTGCGGAATTCGCGCGCCCCCGCGGGTGCAGATCTGCTCGATCTCCCCCTTGCCTTCCGGGGCCGCCCTACGCGCGCGCCGCCGGATCGGCCGCCAGCATGGTGGCGAGATGCGCGCTCCAACCATCGGGCAGGTCCCTCGGGACATGCTCTGTGGCGTCGAACTCGCCGCTCGCCTGGTCGAAGACGGGGGGGAGTGGGGCAGGGTGGAGCGCGACCTCGAGGAGGACGACGCCGGCGCTGAAGATGTCCGAGGCCGCCGTCGCGCGGGCTCGCGGGCCGCCGCTGCGCAGCTCGGGCGCGAGGTAGCGGAGGGTGCCCGCGTGGGTCGCGGCGCCGGGCCGCGCCTCCGCCAGGGCGAGGCCGAAGTCCGCGAGCGCGACGGACGAGCCGGGGCGAGCCTCGCGCACGAGGATGTTCGCGGGCTTGACGTCGCGGTGGACGGCGCCGGCGGCGTGGACGGCCCGGAGCGCCGAACGGATCTGCGGGCCGATCCGGGGGAGGTCGTCGGGGCCGACGAGGCGCCTCCGGACGGCGAGGCGGAGGTTACCGCCGCGGCAGAGGCTGAGGGCGACGAAGCGGTGGGCCGGCTGGACGTCGAGCAAGGCGATCACGTGCGGGCTGCGCACGCGCGCCAGGGTGCGCGCCTCGGCGAAGAAGCGGGCGCTGACGAGGCGGCCGTCGCTGCCCTCGGCGACCAGGCGCTTGATGGCGACCTCGCGGCCGACCCGGCGATCGAAGGCCTGGTAGACGACGGCGTGGCGGCCGCGACCCAGCGGACGCCCGAGCTCGTAGCGATCGACGCCGAGGCTGGTCAGCTCGAGCGCGTCGAGGCCCTCGAGCAGGGCGAGGCCGCGGCTGGCCCGGGCGGCGCCGCGGCCGAGCCGCTGCTGCGCGGCGCTCCACCCGCGCAGCGCCCGCGGGTGGTCGATGTCGACGGCGAGCCCCGCCTCGAAGTGGCGCTGGGCCGCGAGCGCCTCGCCGCGGTCGAGGCGGGGGTCGCCGAGCAGGATGTTGGCCGCGACCGCCGGTCCGCCGACGATCCAGCGCGTGTCGTCGACCTCGGGCAGGCCGAGCAGGGCGCGGCCGAGGGCGACGCCGAGGTCGGGCGCGAGGGCGTCGCACAGCTCGCGCGCGAGCACCAGCGCGAGCTCGACGCGCGGGCGCAGGCGCAGGTGCGCGGCGAGGCTGACGAGGGCGCCGCGCAGGTAGCCGGCGTGGCTGAGCTCGCGCAGCAGGCGGTCGACCTCGGGCAGCGGGGCGCCCTCGAGCAGGCGGCGGGCCAGCGCGGCGATGCCGGGGTGCTCGCGCGGGAGGGCTGCCCCTTCGGACAGGCGCGCGAGGATCGCCCGCAGCTCGAAGTCGAGGGCGGGGTCGACGCGCAGGTCGATGCGGAGCAGCTCGGCGGGCATGGCGCTCGGGTCAGGTGCGGAGGGGCAGGTGTGGAGGGGCAGGTGCTTGGGAACAGGGCGTTCGGGACAGGAAGGAGAGGACAGGG
>CAZMML010000747.1:0-2801 GCA_964567335.1 uncultured Nannocystis sp.
ATCCAGAGAGCCAAACTCCGCAATCGACCCGGATCGACTAGCCGCCGGCCTGCGCCGAGATCAACACCAGCACGCTCCCGTCCGCGACCTCGCGCTCGAGATCCGCGAGGAATTCGCGTCCATCGAGCGCGATCAGGGCGTGCTCCGTCAGACGGCCCTCGCGCACGATCTCCGGCACGAGGCCGGGCGCCGCCGCTACCAGGGCGGACAGCACCTGGCCGAGGCGACCCGGCGGCACCTCCACGCGCGCCGCGCCCGCGCGCAGGCGCGGCACCCCGTAGAGCTCGACCGAGATCACTCGATGGGCAGATCGTCCTGGGCGACGAACTCGTCGAGCACCACGGCCGCGGTCGGCGCGGACTCGGGGGTCAGGCGCGGGAGCCCTGCGATCGCCGGCGCTTCGCCCTTGCCATCGATGGCCCACTCGTAGCGGCTGAAGTAGCGCGCGGTGCGACCGCTGTTGCCCTTGAGCTCGAGGCAGAGCTCGAAGGGGGCCGGCGCCTCGCCCTCGCAGTCCCACACGCGGGCGGTGAGGTCGACGCGGACCTTGTCCTGCGGGAAGTGCATCGTCACGCGGCTCTGCTCGCGCTGCCACAGGAACACCTCGATGAAGTGCCGCCAGGTCGAGCTGCGGCCGGCCGCGCCGAAGCGGTCGCGCCCGTCCTGGATCAGCACGAGGTGGTGGATCTGGTCGCGGTCGTTCTCGGGGAGCCGCTCGATCCACACCTGGTTGGCGAGGTGCTCGAGCTTGTCTTGAGCCGAGCCCGGGGAGAGGAGCTGGAACGCCCCGTAGCCGCAGGCCCCGACGAGCGCGAGGCTCGTCCACGTCTTGAGTGTGCTTCGTGCCATTGCCGCGGCAGCCTACTGCCGGCGAGCGCCTCCGACAAGGAGGACGCAGCGGAAGGGGCGCGAGGGGCCGCAGAGGCCCGCTGCGGTCGTGGTACGATGCCCCCAGGTGGCCGGCCCGCTCGATCTGGAGACACCGCTGACGCCGGCGACGACCCCCCCGCCGGAGGGACCAGGCACACCCGTCACGCCCCACGTCGACGCGGAGCCCGACGCCCTCATCAAGCCGGAGGTCGAGCCGACGCCCGAGCGGATCGGGCGCTTCCGCGTGCTGAAGCGCCTCGGCTCCGGCGGCATGGGCGTCGTCTACGTCGCCTACGACGAGGAGCTCGGCCGCAAGATCGCGCTCAAGGTCCTCCGAACCGCCGCGACCTCGCCGCACAAGCGCGACAAGGCCCGGAGCCGCCTCACCCGCGAGGCCCAGGCGATGGCCAAGCTCTCGCACCCGAACGTGATCGCGATCTACGACGTCGGCGCCGTCGGTGACCAGGTCTTCCTGGCGATGGAGTACGTCAAGGGGACCACCCTCACCAAGTGGCTGCGCGCCGCCGAGGGCGCGCACGGCCCGCGGCGACGCACCTGGCAGGAGATCCTCGTCGTCTTCGTACAGGCCGGACGGGGCCTCGCCGCGGCCCACCACGCCGGCATCATCCATCGCGACTTCAAGCCGGACAACGTCCTCATCGACGCCGAGGGCCGCGTCCGCGTCGGCGACTTCGGCCTCGCGCGGGCCGACGGCGGCCCCACCCCGCTCGAGCGCCCCGACACCTTCAACGAGGCGATCCGCTCGATGTCCGACAAGAGCATGCTCGACATCCGGATCACCCGCACCGGCGGCATGACCGGCACGCCCGCGTACATGGCCCCGGAGCAGTACCTCGGCCACGCCACCGACGCCCGCACCGACCAGTTCAGCTTCTGCGTCGCGCTCTACGAGGGCCTCTACGGCCAGCGCCCCTTCCTCGGCGAGCGCGTCTCGCTCGTCCGCGAGGCCGTCATCGCCGGCCGCGTACAAGACGTCCCGCCTGGCAACGACGTCCCCCCGTGGCTGCGACAGCTCGTCCTCCGCGGCCTCAGCGTCCGCCCCGAGTCCCGCTTCCGCTCCATGGAGGAGCTCCTCGCGCGTCTGACCGAGACCCCCCGCCCGCGCCTGCGGCGGCGGCACCTCCTCGCGGTCCTCGGCGCGCTGGTCGCCCTCGGCGCCGCGGGCGTCGGCATCTACGACTACCTCGCCAGCGCGCCGCCGGAGCTCCCCCGCTGCGACGCGCCCGAGGTCCCCTGGGACGAGGGCCGCCGCGCCGCCCTCGCCCGGGTCCTCGGCGAGGGCCCGGACGACGCCCGCCCCGCGGCCGCCCTCGCCGCGCTCGACGCCTACGCCGAGGGCCTCCGCCGCGCCTTTCAGGACCTCTGCGCCAGGGGCCAGGCCAGGGCCCCCGAGGGCACGAGCGCGTGCCTCGAGCGGCGCCGCAGCGCCTTCGCCGGCCTCGCCCGCGCCCTCGCCGACGCTCGTCCGGCACGCGCCCGCGCCCTCACCCTCGTCGACGATCTCCCGCCCCTCCGCGAGTGCGACGACCCGCGGCGGGTCCGCGCCGAGGCGGCGCTCCCGACCGATCCAGCCGCCCGCACGCTGCGCGAGGACCTCGACCACGCTCGAGCGCTCCTCGCCCTCAGCGACGTCACCCGCGCCGCCGACCTCGCCGCGCCGGTGATCGCCGCGGCCGAGGAGCAGGAGCAGCTCCCGCTCCGCGCCGAGGCGCTCCTCCTGCGCGGCGCGATCGCCCGCGCCCAGGGGCGGGTGAGCGCGGCCAAGGCGGCGCTCGAACAGGCGCTCTGGGCCGCCGAGGCCTGCCGCCACGACCCCGTCGCCGTCGACGCGCTGGCCCTCCTGATCGACCTCGAGAGCGAGGACCTCGCGCGCCACGACGAGGCCCGCCGGCGGTGGGGGCGCCTCTCGG
>CAZMML010000748.1:0-2799 GCA_964567335.1 uncultured Nannocystis sp.
GGCGCCCCCGCCTCGCCGTCCTGCGCGCTCGCCCGCCCCTGCACCGCCGCGACCGCCGCCCCGCGCCCCCCGCCCGCCCCGCGCGCCTCGCCCGCCGGCGGCGCCCCGCCGCCCCACAGCAGCCACCCGCCCGCGACCACGAGCAGCACCAGCACGACGAGCACGACCTTGCGCATGCCCGCGGCGTACCACGCACCGCGCGCGATCTGACCCCCTCGTGGTAGCCTCGCCCCGATGGCGACGGCCCACGAGATCCGCGCCGACTTCGACGCGCGGACGATCGTCGTCTGGCAGGCCTACGCGCCGGCGATCGCCGAGCCGGCCCTGAAGGCCCAGCGCTTCGTCGCGCCGTTCTCCCGCGGGCGCATGACGTGGATCAAGCCCTCCTTCCTCTGGCTCATGGAGCGCAGCAACTGGGCCCGCAAGCCCGGACAGGAGCGGATCCTCGCGGTCCGGATCTCGCGCGAGGGCTGGGAGGAGGCGCTCGCCGCGGCCGTCTTGACCAGCCCCGACGCTCGCGTCTACCCCGACCGCAAGGACTGGGAGGACCAGCTCGCGCGCGCCCTCGTCCACGTGCAGTGGGATCCCGAGCGCTCGATCCGCGGCCGCGACCTCGGCACCGGCAGCATCCAGGTCGGGCTCAGCCGCCACATCATCGATCGCTACGTCGACGCATGGATCCGCGAGCTCGTCGACTACACCCCGCGGGTGCACAAGATCCGCGACGCGCTCGAGCGCGGCGACGAAGCGGCCGCGCGGCGACACCTGCCGCCCGAACGCCCCTACCCGCTCCCCGACGCGATCGCTCGCCGCCTCGGCATGCTCGCCGCGCCGAAGCGAAAGGGGCGGGACCGATCCTGACCAGGCCCTGACCATCGCTGTCCAGATCCGGCCATCCGGCGGCGCCGTGAGGCGCTACCGATCGTGCCGATGCACCGCGACCCTCGAACTCCCCTGGTCCTCCTCGCTTGCTCTGCGCTGCTCCTCGCCTGCGACCGCGGCGCGACCAGGGCGCCCGACACCGGCGCCGGTGAGACCCCCCCGGAGGGCTCCGGGGCGCCGATGACGCTGCCGCCGATCACCCAGGCCACCAGCCCGAGCGGCAAGGAGGTCCGCGTCGAGCTCGTCGTCAACTACGCCGACAACCAGATCGGCAAGGACAAGGTCCGCCTGCGCTCGTACAACGGCGGGCTCGTCGGGCCGACGATCCGCGCCCGGGCCGGCGACACGCTCAACGTCCACCTCATCAACAAACTCCCGCCGAACCCGGCCACGCCGGGCAACCTCGAGGTCCAGGCGGCCGAGCTCGCGCGCGACATGACCCGCGGCATCAAGCCGCCGCTCACGATCAACATCCCGCACAACTTCAACACCACCAACCTGCACACCCACGGCCTGCACGTCTCGCCCTCCGGGAACAGCGACAACGTCCTGATCGCGATCTCCCCCGGCGAGGAGTTCCACTACGAGATCAAGATCCCGACCGACCACCCGCCCGGCACCTTCTGGTACCACCCGCACGTCCACGGCTCGACCGCCCTGCAGGTCGGCAGCGGGATGGAGGGCGCCCTGATCATCGAGGGCGACATCGACGCCGTGCCCGCGATCGCCGCCGCCCGCGAGCAGATTCTTGTCCTCCAGCAGATCCCCTACGCGAAGAGAGACAACCCCGTCGTCAAGGAGGAGAAGGCCGGCACGCTCGAGAGCTTCAACCGCTCCTTCCTCAACGGCGCCTGGGAGCGCGGCGGCTGGCGCACGATCGTCAACGGCCAGCTCGAGCCCGTCATCGAGAGCGCGCCCGGCGAGGTCCAGCGCTGGCGCCTGATCGACGCCGGCGCGGAGGAGGCGGTCCAGGTCACCATCGTCGGCCCCGACAAGGCCAAGGTCCCGATGCACCTCATCGCCATGGACGGGATCACCACCGGCAAGATCGAGGCCATCAGCGAGCTCGACCTCTACCCCGGCTACCGCGCCGACGTGCTGGTGAAGGCCCCGGACAAGGAGGGCGACTACGTGATCTACGACGAGGAGGCGCCCAAGGCCCGCTCGCTGCTCGGCCTCAAGGAGTCGCGCAAGCCGCTCGCCGTGCTCCGCGTGAAGGGCCCGCGCAAGGACATGGCGCTCCCCCAGGCCGCGGAGCTCGCCCCGCTCGCCCCCTACAAGTCGATCGGCGACCAGGAGGTCACCGGGCACCAGAAGGCCCACTTCGGCGTCATGCTCACCGGCGAGTCGGCCTACCCCTTCGCGCTCGACGGCCGCGGCTTCGACCCGAGCCACCCGCCGCGCAAGCTGCGGCTCGGCGGCGTCGACGAGTGGACCGTCTCGAGCGAGGTGATCGGGCCCCACATCTTCCACATCCACATCAACCCCTTCGAGGTGATCGAGGCCGACGGCCGCCGCTACTGGAAGGACACCCTCTTCATCCCCGGCGGCGCGAAGATCAAGCTGCGCACCCGCTACGAGCGCTACGTCGGCCGCTTCGTGATCCACTGCCACATCCTCCCGCACGAGGACCTCGGGATGATGGAGATCGTCGAGGTCGAGCCCCCGACCGCCGGCCACATCCACCCGCACTGACCCTCCGTCGCGCGCGGCGCTCGTGGGCTCCCGAACAGAGCCCACGACCGCGACCGCTCGACGGTCGAAGCGGCGGGTGTCGGTACTAGTGCCGACACCACGACATAGCGATCTGTCTTACTCGACCGCTCGATGTATGTCTCGGCGACAAGCGGGGCCGCGGCGAGATCCGCAGGGCGTGGCGGCGGCGGCGAACCAGGGACGCAGCGGGGGGCCCCATGC
>CAZMML010000749.1:0-2798 GCA_964567335.1 uncultured Nannocystis sp.
ATCGGCGCGTCGCCGAGGAGGTCGCCGGGGGCGAGCTCGTCGAAGCGCAGGCCCTCGGCGGTGGGGTGGGCCGGGCTCATCTCGACGACGCGGCCGCCGAGGAGGGTGAGGCGGACGACCGCGTGGTCCGAGGGGGCGGCGACCCGGCTGACCTGAAGGACAGGCACCGCGACGACCCGCGCGCCGTCGAGGCTGTACACGAGGTCGCCGGGGCGGAGGTCGGCGATCGGGCGCTCCCCCGCGGGGGTGGCGATCGGGGTGTCGGGCGCGGCGCACTTGCAGGGCTCGGAGCAGTGGTCGTCGAGCCCGCAGGCGCAGCAGCCGTTGCCGATCGGGCCGGTCGGGGGCTCGCAGGGGCCGCCGTCGACGACGATGCAGGTCCCATCCTCCGGACAGAGCTCGCCGCCGGTGCTGCCGGTGCCGCCGGTGCTGCCGGTGGAGGCGCCGGAGGTGCTCGAGGCGCCGGAGGTGCTGGAGGAGGCGCCGGAGGTGCTGGTGCTCTCGGAGGTGCTTGAGGAGGCGGTGGAGCTGGAGCTGGCCGAGGTCGCGGTGCCGCCGGTGGTCGGCGGGCAGTCGCAGGAGCACTCCCAGTGGCCGTCGACGCAGAGCACCTCGCTGGTGCAGCTCGGGTCGCAATTCGGGTCGCAGTCGACGGGGCCGCAGGCGGCGGTGGAGCCGGAGCCGGAGCTGCCGCCGGTCGTGGAGGTGGTGCTGGTGGTTCCGGAGGAGGAGCCGCCGCCGGGGCCGCCGCATCCGGCGAGGGCGAGGACGAGGACGAGGCGGAGGTGCATCACGAGGGGATAGCGCTGGTGCGGTGCGAAGGGGAAGTGTTGCAGCGGATGGGTCAGGCCGGGGTGAATTCGAGCGCGTCGTCGTCGACGCGACCGAAGCGGAAGCTGAAGAGCTCCTTGACGTAGTTCTGGGGGGCGTACCAGGGGCGGGCGTCGCCCTGCTTGGGGAAGCGGGGGGCGGCGCGCTGGATGTAGCCGGAGGTCAAGGAGAGGAGCGGCGAGGGGTGGACGGCGGGCGGGCGTCGCGGGGTGACGACGCGGGCGCGCGTGGTGTCCATGCGGCGGAGGAGGCGGCAGACGTGGGCGGCGATGAGGTCGGCGCGGAGGGTCCAGGACGCGTTGGTGTAGCCGATGGTGAAGGCGAGGTTGGGGATGTCGCTGAGCATCATGCCGCGGTAGGCGAGGTGGCTCGGGAGGTCGACGGGGGCGCCGTCGACGGAGAGCGTGGCGCCGCCGAGGAAGAGGAGGTCGAGCCCGGTGGCGGTGACGACCAGGTCGGCCGGCAGCTCGGCGCCGGAGCTGAGGCGGATCCCCGACTCGGTGAAGGTCTCGATCGTGTCGGTCACCACCGAGGCCTTGCCGGAGCGGATCGCAAGGAAGAGATCGTTGTCGGGCACGAAGCAGAGGCGCTGGTCCCAGGGGTCGTAGCGCGGGGTGAAGTGGGTGCTGACGTCGTAGTCGGGGCCGAGAGCGCGCTGGACCTGGTTGAGCAGGAGCTTGCGCAGCGCGGCGGGCCGCCGCCGCGCCATCTGGTAGAGGAAGGTGCCGAGGGCGACGTTCTTCCAGCGCGCGATCGCGTGCGCGACCTTTCCCGGGAGGATCTTCTGCAGGCCGGCGGCGACGCGGTCGAAGCCCGGGAGCGAGAGGACGTAGCTCGGGGAGCGCTGCAGCATGGTGACGTGGGCGGCGCGGTCGGACATCGCCGGGACGAGGGTGACCGCGGTGGCGCCGCTGCCGATCACGACGACGCGCTGGCCGCTGTAGTCGAGGTCCTCCGGCCAGTGCTGAGGGTGGATGATCCGGCCGCGGAAGCGCTCGCGGCCGGGGAACTCGGGGGTGTAGCCGGCGTCGTAGCGGTAGTAGCCGGTGCACATCCAGAGGAAGCCGGCGCGGATCTGGCGGGTCTGGCCGTCGCCGAGGTCGATGTCGAGGGTCCATTCGGCGTCGGCGCTCGACCAGGCGGCCTTGGTCACGCGGTGGCGGAAGCGGACCCTCTCGTCGACGCCGTACTTGCGCGCGGTGGCCCGGACGTAGGCGAGGATCGAGGGGCCGTCGGCGAGCGCCCTGCCGCCGCGCCAGGGCTCGAAGCTGTAGCCGAAGGTGAACATGTCGGAGTCCGAGCGGATGCCGGGGTAGCGGAAGAGGTCCCAGGTCCCGCCGATCGCGTCGCGCCCCTCGAGCACCAGGAAGGACTTGTCCGGGCACGCGCGGCGGAGGTGGCACGCGGCCCCGACGCCGGAGAGGCCGGCGCCGACGATCACGACATCGAAGCGCTCGATCATGCGGGGAGCCTCGCGGAGCCGGGCGGACCTGTCAACGCGGGCGGGGAAAGGGCTGGCGGGCGGCGGGGAGCCGTGCTGAGATCGGTCGGTCTCGGCATGCGCGCTTCGATCTCACTCGTTCGTCGGGCCAGCGCCCTCCTGGTGGCGCTGGCGGTGGGTGCCTGCATGGCGCCGCCGCCGCGTGAGCAGACGGTCCGTGAGGCACCGCCCCTCGCGGCGCCCCCGCCCGCGCGGGTGAGGATCGAGCTGTCGGCGCCGGGGATGTCAGCGGAGGCGCTGGCAGAGACGGCGGTCGCGCCGCTCGAGCGCGCGCTCGCGGGCGTGCCTGACCTGCGCCGCATCTTCGCCCGGGTCGACGAGGGGACGGCGGAGCTGGCGCTCGAGGGGGTCGCGTCACGCCTCTCGGAGGTCCGCGAGGCGCTGGTCGCCGCGCGGCCGAGCCTGCCGGCGGCGCTGGATGAGCCGATCCTGCGGGTCGAGCCCGAGGCGGTCGCGGTGGCGTTCC
>CAZMML010000750.1:0-2798 GCA_964567335.1 uncultured Nannocystis sp.
CCTGCGGCGACAACGGCGGGGAGAGCGCGTCGGGCACGACGTCGTCGACGAGCAGCACGAGCGCGCCGACCACGGGCGGCAGCAGCTCGAGCTCCGGCGACGTGAGCACGGGCGGCACCGGGTCAGGCGGCGAGACGTCGTCCGGCAGCGGGGCGGTGACGGGCTCGACCTCGATGGGGGTGAAGTTCGACGTCGGCGTCGTCGACGCGGGGAGCCAGGGCTGCGCGGCGAAGTGCGGCAACACGGACTGGAGCTACGTGTGGATCGCCAACAGCGGCGAGCACACGATCAGCAAGCTCGACACGCGGACGATGACGGAGGAGGGCCGCTACATCACCCGCGCCGACCAGAACGGCAACCCCTCCCGCACCTCGGTCAGCATCGACGCGAAGGCGGTGGTGGTCGCCAACCGCAGCGGCGGGATCACCAAGATCTGGGCGCGCAAGGAGTACTGCACCGACAAGAACGGGAACGGGCAGATCGAGACCTCGACCGGCAAGAACAACGTGCTGCCCTTCGATCAGGAGGAGTGCATCGCGTGGTTCACGGACTTCCCCGGGGCCACGACCCAGCGCCCGGTGGCGTGGACGTCGGGCGTCTTCAACACGGAGACCTGCGAGTACGACAACCAGAAGATCTGGACGGCCGCGAGCTTCGGGACCAACGGGGTCGGCGACGCCTGCTCCGGGACCGACGGGGTCCACGTGTACCGCCTGAACGGCGACACGGGCGCGGTCGAGGACCAGATCCACCTGCCCGATGTCCCCTGCGGGCTGCTCGGCGCGTACGGGGCGGCGGTCGACACCAAGAACAACGTGTGGTTCTTCGTGTTCGGCGGCGGGATGATCTTCCGCGTCGACTACGAGACGCTCGAGCACGAGATCGTGCAGAAGGGCTTCTACGGGATCACGGTCGACACCACGGACCGCGTGTGGCTCGACGACGGCTCCCGCTACGACCCGGTGACGAAGACGTGGGCGACCCAGATCGGCGACCTGCAGCCCAACGGCGGCAGCGGGGTGGCGGTCGACCTGCAGGGCCGGGTGTGGCACGCGACCAACGGCGGGATCGGCTGGCTCGACTCGGAGACGATGATGGTCGGCGGCAAGGTGACGCTGCCGATGGCCGGGCTGGCGCGCGGGATCGGGGTCGACGTCGACGGGTACATCTGGGCGGTGCTGCTCGGGAGCACGGTGGCGTACCGGATCCACCCGGACACCTTCGAGATCGCGACCTACGACGGGCTCAACGCGCCCTACACGTACTCGGACATGGCCGGCGGACAGATCAACAACGTGACCTGCAACCCGCAGGGGTGAGCGTCGCGCGGCGCGGTCGCGGGCGGCGCGGGTCCGCGTGCGGCGCTCGGGCGTCCGCGCGCGCGCGCGGGAGGACCGGGGCTGTGTACCATGGCCTCCTATGCGCGCCTCGATCGCTTGCCTGGCCCTGCTCGTCGTCACTGGTTGCAACTCCGGCGGGACTCCGACCGGCAGCGGGACGGAGACCGATCCGACGCTGACGTCGGGCGGTCCCGCGAGCTCCGGGCCCGGGACGTCCGGGACGTCCGGGACGACGATGACGACGACGCCGACGACCGGACCCGACACCGGCAGCGGACCGGGGACCACGACGGATCCAGCGGCGGACATGGGATCCATCGAGCCGCCGGGGGACCTGCCGATCGGGCACTGCGGCGCGCGCAAGGGCGCGTACTTCGCGGCGGACACGTGGATCTACGAGGACGTGTCGAACGCGCCGGTGCGGCCGAACTCGGCGGCGACGACGGCGTGGCTCGAGGCGAACGGCGGCTGGGGGAACAACGACGTGTTCCAGATCGACACGAGCTTCGTGATCCTCGACGCCGACGCGAACACGCCGCGCGTGACCCGTACGCCCGACGACCCGGTCACGTACAGCACGGACTGCGACCCGGGGGTGCAGTTCCCCTTGCCGCCGGGCGGTCGCATCGAGGGGCTGCCGGACTACATCTGCCCGGGCCGGGTGCAGGGCGACTACCAGGGCGACTGCCACCTGCTGGTGGTCGAGCACGACGCGCGGGTGCTCTACGAGGCGTATCGGGCGACCTACGCGGACGGGAAGTACTACACGGAGTGCGACGTGGCCTGGGACCTCTCGCTCGACGTGTGGGGCGACCCGCCGCCGCCGGGGGCGGAGCTGCCGCCCGTGGCGGAGCGCCAGTGGGGGATCGGCCGCGACTGCACCGGCCCCGACGCGGCCGGCTTCCCGATCGCGCCGCTGCTCTTCACGGTCGGCGACGTGACGTCGGGCAAGGTGCAGCACGCGATCCGCTTCATCCTCCCGAACGACCGGATGCAGCGGGCGCCGACCGAGGGGGAGCCGGGCCCGAGCTACGTGTGGCCGGCGACGCACGCGGGCGGACCGCAGGCGTACAGCCCCGACGCGCCGATCTATGGATCGCGCTGGCGCCTCCGCGCGGACTTCGACCCGGCCTCCCGCGGGCTCGACCCACAGAACCCGGTCGTGCAGGCGGTCGTGTGGGGCCTGCAGCACCACGGGATGCTGCTGGCGGACGGCGGCAACATCGCCCTCACGGCCGAGAACGCCGACGACTGCGGGACGACCTGGGAGGACCTTTGGGGGCCCGACGGTCCGCGGGTGCTCGACGGGATCCGCCCGAGCGACTTCGAGGTGATCGACGTCGGCGGCCGCGAGAACGGCTACGACTGCGCGCGTAACCCGGCCCGCGGACCCTGAGCCGGAGCGCCGCACCCCGTCACGTCCAGGCGTCGAGCTCCTGAACGACGCGCGGCGCCGTC
>CAZMML010000751.1:0-2797 GCA_964567335.1 uncultured Nannocystis sp.
CTGCTGCCCCGGCAGCGCGTCGAGGGCGAAGCGCGCCGCGACCTCCGCGATCCGTTCGGTGCCGCGGGTGATCACCACCAGCTGCACCACCGTGACGATCGCGAACACCGCCGCTCCGACCGCCAGGTCGTCGCGGATCACCGTCGACGCGAAGGCCTCGACCACCCGCCCCGCGTCCGCCTCCGCGAGGATCAGCCGCGTCGTCGACACGTTGAGCGCCAGCCGCGACAGCGTCATCATCAACAGCAGCGTCGGGAACCACAGCAGGTCCGAGCTCCGCTTCGCGGTCACGCTCGCCGCCAGCAGCACGAACGAGCCGGCCAGGCTCGCCGCCAGCAGGATGTCGACGAGCCCCTGCGGCAGGGGCACGATCGCGCACGCGAGCGCCGCCAGGGCCCAGAGCGCGAGCGCGAGCGCGGACGTGCCTGCCCCGCGAGCGGGCCTCCAGGCCCCCGCGAGGCCTCCTCCGAGCGCGTCGCGCATATCCGCGCAACCCTAGCCGAGCGCGCAGACGCGCCCAATCGTGAACGGACGTCCAGCTCACGCCTCGCCGTTCGGCGTGAACTCGACGAAGGCGGCGGACTCGAGGTCGTAGACGACCCGGAAGACGTCGTACCCGCCGTCGAAGATCACCACGATCTCACCGCGTGGGTCCGGGCGTGGGTCGTCTTCGTGCAGGAAGAAGGAGCCGATCAACGCGCGTCGGCCCGCGCGCGCGCGGCCGAAGTACTGCCGATCGTACTCGTTGAGGCGCGACCAGAACACCGGCCGATCGTCCCAGGACGGGCGCTCCGGCACGAGCCGCGCCAGGAAGCCCGGCAGCGCCGCCTCAGCCGCCGCGACCTCGTCCCCCGAGGGGGTGAAGAGCTCGGAGAGATCGAGGTCGAGGCAGATGTCGGCGCGCGCCGTCGCGGCGTTCTCGGCGGTGAAGACGACGATCAGCCCCGGGCCGACCCGACGGACGAGGTTGCCGGGGGAGGCGCCCACGCCTCAGGCCCCCTGCGTCACCTCGGCCCGCGCCGCGCGCCGCGCCAGCACCTCCTCCATCTTCGCGGGGTTGAAGATGTTGGCGCGCTTGTGGTGGTTCGCGTGCATGTAGAGCCCGAACCAGATCGCGTTGCCGAGCCGGTACCAGCCGTGGTTGAGGTTGATCGGCCGGTAGTCGCCCGTCGGCGAGTGGGCGTTGTGCGTCACCCAGTTGAAGTGAGCGACGTGGACCCAGCCGATCGCCTGCGCCGGCGCGAAGAGGAAGAAGAAGGCCTCCCACCCGAGCAGCAGGTAGAACGCGAGGATCAGCGGGATCATCACCGAGAAGCTCAGCACGCTGCGGACCTTCTCCCGCATCCGGTGCTGCGGCGTGTCGCCGAATTGGTCGTAGGCCTGGTTCTGCAGCTGCCGCTCCACGTTGATCATCATCGTGTAGGCGAGGAAGCGCCAGAAGTTCGGCATCACGTGGTGCGGGTCGCGGTCGCGGTCGTCCGAGTAGCGGTGGTGGCGCTGATGAATGATCTCCCACGACGCGTAGCGCGTGATCACCAGGACGCCCGCGATCTCCCCGATCACGCGGTTGACCGCGCGCGGAAAATTCACGTGGCAGCAGTTGTGCACGAACACGTTGAGCAGGATGTGGACGTAGGTGACGAGCGGCAGCAGCGCGAGGTACCACCACTGCCACTTCACGAGCGGACCTACGCCGGTCGCCAGCAGGTAGGCGTCGAGGGCGACGAAGAGCGCCAGGTAGAAACCGTCGTATTGGAAGTAGAACCACTCGTTCTTGCGGTACTGCACCGACGGCTGCGCGGTCAGCATGCTGGCTACGGACATGCAGGCGCAGGGATATCACGCGGCCCCGAGGCCGTCGAGGATCCGCGCGCGCAAGCGATGCTGCCGCCGCGTGTGCCCGATCATTGAGACGGACGCCGCGCGCGCTGTATAGTCCGCGGCCGCCATGGGCGAGCTCGCCTCCAGCGCCTCGGTCGGTGCGAACCACGCTTCGCAGTCGCGGGCGCGCGAGCCCTGGCTCGTGCGCCACCCCGCCGAGTGGCGCCAGGTCGGGATCGTCGCCGCGTACCAGGCGCTCCTCGCCGGGATGCTCTTCGTCCCCGAGCTGCGCCACCCGCTGCCCTTCGCGCTCGCGTGCCTCCTCAGCTTCCTCAACGCGGTCGTGATCCACAACCACCTCCACCGCGGCGTCTTCCGCTCGCAGCGCCTCAACATGCTCTGGCGCTGCGTCCTCAGCTTCGGCGCGCTCTACCCCGCGTCCGCCAACGTCCCGGCGCACAACCTCGTCCACCACCACTTCGGCGACGACGGCCAGCCCGACTGGGTCGACCCCGCGATCGTCCGCTTCCGCTGGCACGCGCTCAACCTCCTGCACTTCCCCAACATCGCCGGCCCCAACACCTTCGCCGGCGTCGGCCGCTGGGCGGCCGTGTGCAAGCAGCCGGGCTTCGTCCGCCAGTACGTCACCGAGCTGGTCGTCGCCTTCGGCCTCACCGGCGCGGCGATGCTCTGGGACTTCTGGGGCGCGCTCCTCTTCCTCGTCCTCCCGCAGCTCTACGGCGCCCGCTGCATCCTCCGCATCAACCTGATCCAGCACGACGCCGCCGACACGACCAGCGAGTTCAACCACTCGCGCAACTTCGTCGGGCGCTGGTTCAACTGGATCATGTGCAACAACGGCTACCACACGATCCACCACAACCGCGCGGGGCTGCACTGGTCGCTCCTGTGGGAGTGGCACGAGAAGGAGGTCGTCGCGCGCATCGATCCATCGCTGAACGAGCCCAGCATGATC
>CAZMML010000752.1:0-2796 GCA_964567335.1 uncultured Nannocystis sp.
TCCCCGGCGCCCTCTTCGGCCGCGACCTCGAGCTCGCCGCCCTGCAGGCCGAGCGGCGCGCCGCCGCCGCCGGCCCGCGGCGCCTCGTGCTCCTCGAGGGCCCCGCGGGCGCCGGCAAGTCCGCCCTCGTGCGCGCCCTCGCCGACGCCGCGCGCGAGGGCGCCGCGCGCTTCGCCGCCGGGAGGTTCGAACGCGCCGAGAAGGCCGGCCCCGCCTCGGCCCTCCTCGCCGCCCTCGACGGCCTCCTGCGCGAGCTCCTCGCCAGCCCCGACGATCGCCTCCGCCCCGTCGCCGCCACCCTCGCCGCCAGCCTCGCCGACGACGCCGCCGCCCTCGCCGACGTCCTGCCCGCGCTCGCCCTGATCCTCGGCCCCGCAGGACCTGCCCCTGAGGTCAGCCCGGGCGACGCCGCCGCCCGCTTCGACGCCGCGCTGGTCCGCCTCGCCGTCGCGCTCGCCGGGCCCGGTCGGCCCCTCGTCCTCGCGCTCGACGACCTCCAGTGGGCCGACCCCGCGTCCCTCCGCCAGCTCGCGGTCCTCGCCGAGGGCCCCGGCCCCGCCTACCTCCTCCTCGTCCTCACCTTCCGCGGCGACGAGATCCCCGCGGCTCACCCGCTGCGCGCCCTCCCGGCCGACCGCACGATCACCCTGCGCCCGCTCGGCCTCCGCGATCTGGTCGCCTTCGTCGCCGCCGCCCTCACATGGCCTGAAGACCAGGCAGAGGTCCTCGCCGCCGCGATCGCCGCCCGCGGCGACGGCACCCCGCTCTTCGCGCGCGCCTACCTCCGCTGGCTCTTCGACCAGGGCCTCCTCGCCTACGCCCCCGAGCGCGGCTGGACCTGGGACGCCGCCCGCGCCGCCGCCGCCCCGCCCGGCGACGACCTCGCCGCCCTGATCACCCGCCGCCTCGACCTCCTCGGCGACGACGCCCGCGCCGCCCTCCAGGCGGCCGCCTGCGCCGGCGCCCGCTTCGACCCCACGCGCCTGCCCGCCCTCCTCGCGCGCCCCCCCGAGCGCGTCGACGCCGCCCTCGCCGAGGCCGAGGCGCGGAGCCTGATCCAGCGCGCCGACGGCGGCGGCTCGCGCTCCCTCGAGTTCGTCCACGACAAGATCCAGCAGGCCGCCTACGCCTCGCTGCCCGAGCCCGAGCGCCTGCGCATGCACCTCGAGCTCGGCCGCGGCCTCCTGCGCGACACCCCGCCCGCCGCCCTCGACGACCGCCTCTTCGAGATCACCGGGCACCTCGGCCGCGCCGCCGCCCTCCTCACCGACCCCGCCGAGCGCCTCCGCCTCGCCGAGCTCGACCTCGCCGCCGCCCGCAAGGCCCGCCGCGCCGCCGCCTGGGACGTCGCCGTCGCCCACCTCCGCCGCGGCCTCGACCTCCTGCCCGAGGACGCCTGGCGCTCCCACTACGGCCTCGCCTTCGCGCTCGCCCGCGAGTGCCTCGAGTGCGAGCACTTCGCCGGCGACCCGGACGCCGCCGACGCCCGCTTCACCGCGCTGCTGGAGCGCGCCCGCGGCGACCTCGATCGCGCCGCCGTCTACGACCTCCGCGTCGCCCTCGACACCGACCGCGCCGACGTCGCGCGCGCCGTCGCGTTCGGTCGCGCCGGCCTCGCCCTCCTCGGCGTCTCGATCCCCGCCCGCACGACCCGCCTGGCGCTCCTCCGCGAGCTCGCGGCGATCCGCTGGCTCCGCGGCCGCACCCCGCTGCGGGCGCTCGCCGAGCTCCCGCTCGCCGACGACCCCCGCGTGCGCATGACCCTGCGCCTGCTCCTCACCCTCAGCGCCTCCGCCTACCACACCCAGACCGACCTCGTCGCCCTCTGCATGCTCAAGGCCGTGGCCCTCTCGCTGCGCCGCGGCGCCGCCGGCGAGACCGCCCTCGCGCTCGCGGTCCTCGGCAACATCCACGCCCAGATCCTCGGCGACCCCGCCGGCGCGCGCGAGCTCCTGGACGCCGCCCGCGCCCTCGCCGACCGCTTCCCCGACCCCCGCTGGCGGATCCGCCTCGCCAATCACGCCGGCGTCTTCCTCGCCATGTGGGTCGAGCCGCTGATCGCCGCCGCCGCCCGGATCGAGCCGGAGATCGAGCGCGCGCTCCGCCTCGGCGACCGCAGCACCGCCCTCTTCGTCGCCGCCGGCGTCTGCGACGCCCGCTGGCTCGCGGGTGACCACCTCGACCCGGTCCTCGCCGCGGCCGAGCAGACCGCCGCGATCGGCCGCCGCCTCCCCGGCTTCGACCACCGCCACTGGCACCTGCCCTTCCAGCGCGTCTGCCTCGCGCTCCGCGGCGACACCCGCGGCCCCACCGACCTCAGCGGCGACGAATTCGACGAGCCCGCCTTCGTCGCCCAGTTGGGGCCCGGCCGCCCGGTCACCGCCCTCTACTTCGTCCTCAAGCTCGTCCTCCTCTACCACCACGGCGCGCTCGCCGAGATCGACGCGCTCACCCTCCGCCTGCGCGCCCGCCTCGACGCCCGCCCGCTCCTGCTCGACCACTACACCTACAGCGTCCTCGCCCTCACCGCCCCCGGCGCCCCGCTCCGCCGCGAGGACCTCGCGCGCGCGCTCCGCTGGCTCGGCCACCTGCGCGGCTGGGCCCGCCTCCACGAGGGCAACGTCGCCGGCCGCCTCCACCTCGTCGAGGCCGAGCTCGCCCGCTGCCGCGGCGACCACGACCAGGCGACCCTCCTCTACGAGCGCGCCGTCGAGGCCGCCCGCGCCGCCGGCCCCCTGCGGATCTGCGCCCTCGCGCTCGAGCGCGGCGGCCGCCACGCCCTGTCCCGTGGTGTTG
>CAZMML010000753.1:0-2794 GCA_964567335.1 uncultured Nannocystis sp.
TCTTGCGGAGAGGGGATTTACATTCCTTGATCGTGGTCAAGGAACCTGTCGCGGCTTCCGCCGATTCTTGCGGCGTGAACTTCAATTTTGATCAGCAGCCGTTCATCGTCATCTGGGAAGTGACTCGCGCATGCGCGCTCGCCTGCCGTCATTGCCGCGCCGAGGCGGTGCTGCGGAAACACCCGCTCGAACTGACCACGCAGGAATCCTTCCGCCTCATCGACCAGGTGGCGCGCGCGAAGCCGACGTTGTTCGTGCTGACGGGCGGCGATCCGGCGCTGCGGTCCGATCTCCAGGGGCTGATTTATTACGCGGCGCAGCTGGGATTGCGCGTGGGCTTGAGCCCGAGCGCGACGCCGGTGCGGAGAAGGGCGACCTTGTACGGAGAGGTCATACCTCTGACGATTGTGAGCCAAGGCGCGCGCCGGAGCAAAAAAAAGCCGAGCCAGAGCTCTCCGGAGCGCCCTAAGCTGGCGCAGAGGTCGCCAGACACCATGGCAAACGCGGATCTGAAGCCCTCCAGCGGGGTTAGTACGGCTTTGAACGAAAAAAAGGAGCGGTACACCGCGCGGAACAAGATCCGGGTGGTGACCGCGGCGTCGCTCTTCGACGGGCACGACGCGGCGATCGGGGTGATGCGTCGGCTCCTGCAGAGCGGCGGCGCCGAGGTGATCCACCTCGGTCACAACCGCGGCGCGGAGGAAGTGGTCGACGCGGCGATCCAGGAGGACGCGCAGGCGATCGCCGTCAGCTCCTATCAGGGCGGGCACATCGAGTACTTCAAGTACATGGTCGACCTGCTCCGGGCCAAGGGCGCCGGGCACGTGACGGTGTGGGGGGGCGGCGGCGGGGTGATCGTGCCGCGCGAGATCGAGGATCTGCACGCCTACGGGGTGAGCCGGATCTTCAGCCCGGAGGACGGGCGGCGCATGGGGCTCCACGGGATGATCGATCACATCCTCAAGGGGGCCGACTTCTCGACCGCGCCCGCGGACCCGCTGGCGGCGCTGGCCGAGCTGCGGGAGGCGGGGGCGCTCGAACGACCTGACCACAAGACCAGGCTCGCCCGTCTGATCACCGCGGTCGAGGCGGAGGCGGAGCAGCCCGGGCCCTTGACCGCGGCGATCCGCGGGGCGCGGGGCGGTGCGCCGGTGCTTGGGATCACCGGGACCGGCGGCGCGGGGAAGAGCTCGCTGACCGACGAGCTGGTGGCGCGGCTGCTCCGCGATCACCCGGGGCGGCGGATCGCGGTGGTGTCGGTCGATCCGACGCGGCGCCGCACCGGCGGGGCGCTGCTCGGGGACCGGATCCGTATGAACGCGCTGCGCGACGCGCGGGTGACGATGCGGAGCCTGGCGACGCGTCAGGCGCCGGGCGAGCTGGCGCGGGCGACCGGCGACGTCGTCGGGCTGCTGCAGGCGGTCGGCTACGACCTCGTGATCGTCGAGACCTCCGGGATCGGCCAGGGCGACGCCGAGATCACGCGGATCGCGGACGTGTGCCTCTACGTGATGACGGCGGAGTACGGGGCGAGCAGCCAGCTCGAGAAGATCGAGATGCTCGACGTCGCGGACTTCGTGGCGATCAACAAGTTCGAGCACCGCGGCAGCAAGGACGCGCTCCGTGACGTGCGCAAGCAGGTCCGGCGCAACCGGGAGATCCCCTACAGCGTGCCCGACGAGGAGCTGCCGGTGTTCGGCACGGTCGCCAGCCGCTTCCATGATAGCGGCGTCAGCGGGCTCTACGCGGCGCTCTGCCCGACCCTGACGAAGTACAGCCCGCGCGGCGCGTGGGTCTGCCGGGTGCCGGCGTCGCAGCGCGCGATCGCCTCGGACACGCGGGACATCATCCCGCCGGAGCGCCAGCACTACCTCGCCGAGATCGCGGGGGCGCTCCGCGGGTACAAGGCGCGGGCGCGCCATCAGGCCGCGCTCGCGCGGGAGATCGGGGCGCTGCAGACGGCGCGGACGCTGCTCGCGGGCGAGGTCGAGGGCGCGGTCTTCGAGCGGAAGATCGCGGCGCACGAGGCGGAGCTCGGGGCCGACGCGCGGCGCGCTCTGCAGGAGCTGCCGCGGCTGCGGGCGGCCTATGCCGCGCCGGAGTTCGTGGTGAAGATCCGCGGCGCCGAGGTCCGCTATCCCACGCGGGTGGTGACGCAGTCGGGGCTCACGCAGCCGCGGGTCGCGGTGCCGCCGGACGACGAGCCCGGGGCGCTGGTCCGTTTCGCGCTGCTCGAGAACCTGCCGGGCTACTTCCCCTTCACGGGCGGGGTCTTCGCGTTCAAGCGGGAGGGGGAGGATCCGAAGCGGATGTTCGCCGGCGAGGGCGGGCCGGCGCGGACGAACGAGCGCTTCCACTACCTGTCGCACGGCGAGGCGGCGAAGCGGCTCTCGACGGCCTTCGACTCGGTGACGCTCTACGGGTGGGACCCCGACGAGCGCCCGGACATCTTCGGCAAGATCGGCGAGAGCGGGGTCAGCGTGTGCACGCTCGACGACGCGAAGCTGCTCTACCGCGGCTTCGATCTCTGCGACCCGGCGACCTCGGTCAGCATGACGATCAACGGGCCGGCGCCGATCTTGTTGGCCTTCTATATGAACGCCGCGATCGACCAGCAGGTCGAGCGCGAGGAGGCTAGGCTCGGCCGTCCGGTCGGGCCGGAGGAGCGGGAGGCGATCGCGGACCGGACCCTGCAGGTGGTCCGGGGGACGGTCCAGGCCGACATCCTCAAGGAGGACCAGGCGCAGAACACGTGCATCTTCTCGATCGAGTTCGCGCTGCGGATGATGGGGGA
>CAZMML010000754.1:0-2794 GCA_964567335.1 uncultured Nannocystis sp.
CTCCGCCGCTGAAGGGTCGCTGAAGGGCCCGGAGAACTTCCCCGGCGAGGCCCGGCGCACCCTCCCCGGCCGCCCTCGAGGGTTAGCGGCGCTAGGTCACGGCCGCGGCGCCCGGCGAGCTCCTGCTCGTCTCGCGCTCGTCCATGGTCAGCGTCTTGCGCCACTCGTCCAGGTTCGCGTCGAGGATCTGATGGCGGCGCGCGACGACCTTCTGGAGGGCCTTCTCGGGGTCCTTCGCGTCTGCGTAGGCCCCGGTCTGGGTCATGAACGCGAGGTGCTCGTGGATCAGCGCCTCGCGCGTGAGCACGTACTGGACCCACTCCTCCCGGAGCCTGAAGAGTCCGATCGCCCCGGTCGCGAACGCCGCGGCCGAGGCGACGCTCGCGCTGAGCGCCGTGGAGTCGGGCCACACCGCGATCAAGACCGGCACCGCGCACCCACACCCGAGGCTGACGACCTGGGCGGCGCGGTAGAGGATCCGCTTGATCCGGGAGGCGCCGCGGAAGTACCGGATGTCCTCCTCGAGCTGCGCGAGGATCTGACGCCGACGCTCCTCAACGGGATGAGTGGTCGGCGCCGGAGTCATCGGCTGCATGATAGAGGCTCGCGCCGCGGCCGCGCAATCCTCGTGCTCAGCGCCGGGCGAAGCGGAGGTCGTCCGGCGTCGCCTCCTCGGTCCGCACGCAGGCCCGACGCAGCACCCCGAGCACCAACGCGGGATCAGCCCCGCAGATCCCCGACGCCCAGGCCGGGTTCGCCTCCACGACCGCCCAGCCGCGCCCGAGGATCTCCCCGACGTCCACCACCACCGCCGCCGGCAGCTCGACCTCCGGGTCGGCGAGGAGCGCCGCGAGGCACGCGCGCGCCGCGTCCTCTTCCGCCGGGGCGAGCGCCCACCAATCCCCGCGCGCGAGCTGACCCCCGCGGATGTAGGCCGAGAGCGTCACCACCTGCCGCTCGACCACGAAGGCCCGGACCTCGAGCCCGAAGCGCACCGGCTCCGCCACCAGGACCGGGAGGTCGCCCTCGATCTGCGGGTCGATGTCGACCGCGTCCGCGAACACCCCCGCCGGGAACCACTTGTCGTCCACCGGCTTGGCGAAGAGCGGCCCCCGCAGCGCGCGCAGCTCGGCCAGCGTCTGCAGCGACACCGCGCGCCGCCGGTGCCGCTCAGGCAGCCGCGGCAGGAAGTCATGCGCCGGCTCGAGCAGCGTCAGCCCCAGCGACGCCCGCAGCGCGTCCGCCATCAGCGTCTCGCCGTAGAGCGCCACGACCTCGCCCGCCAGCTCCCCCGAGAGCTCCGCCGCCTCGCCGATCCGCGTCAGCCGCCGCGTGCGCCAGCCCGCCGCGTGCGCCGCCCGCCACAGCGCGATCGAGTCGTCGGAGAAGCGGGGCGAGAGCACGAGCGTGGCCATAGTCTCCCGGGTCGAGAGGACGGCCGAGTCTACCGCGATCCCCGAGCGGCCCGGTACGGGTATGCTCGAGGCGCTCGCCCATGCTGATCGTCCACGTCCACGTCCACGTCCTGCCCGACCAGGTCGAGGCCTTCAAGGCCGCGACCCTCGCCAACGCGCGCGAGAGCGTGCGGGAGCCCGGCGTCGCCCGCTTCGACGTCGCCCAGCACGAGGCGGACCCGACCCGCTTCGTCCTGGTCGAGGTCTACCGCGACCAGGACGCGCCGGCCCGCCACAAGGAGACCGCGCACTACCAGCGCTGGCGCGACGAGGTCGCGCCGATGATGGCCTCCCCGCGCAGCTCGGTCCGCCTCGTCAACCTCTTCCCCGAGGACGCCGGCTGGTGATCCAATTCGAGTTCGCCACCGCGACACGGATCCTCTTCGGCGCCGGCGTCGCCGCGCAGGTCGGCTCGATCGCCGCCGGCTTCGGCCGCCACGCGCTCGTGGTCACCGGACGCGACCCCGACCGCGCCGCGCCTGTCCTCCAGGCCCTCCGCGCCGCCGGCCTCCGCGTCGCCCTCTTCTCCGCCCCGGGCGAGCCGACCGTCGCCGACGCCGAGGCCGGCGTCGAGCTCGCGCTGCGCGAGGGCTGCGAGCTCGTGGTCGCCGTCGGCGGCGGCAGCCCCCTCGACGCCGGCAAGGCGATCGCCGCGCTGATGCGCAACCCCGGCGACCCGCGCGACTTCCTCGAGGTGATCGGCCGCGGGCTCCCGCTCGTCCACGACGCCGCCCCCTTCATCGCCGTCCCGACCACCGCCGGCACCGGGTCGGAGGTCACCCGCAACGCCGTGCTCGGCGCGCCCGAGCAGCGGGTCAAGGTCAGCCTGCGCAGCCCGACCATGCTCCCCCGCGCGGCGATCGTCGACCCGACCCTGACCCTGGGCCTCCCGCCGCGCGCCACCGCGGACTGCGGGCTCGACGCGCTCACCCAGCTCATCGAGCCCTTCGTGTCGCTCCGCGCGAACCCCATGACCGACGCATTCTGCCGCGACGGGATCCCGCGCGCCGCCCGGGCCCTCCGCCGCGCGGTCGCCCGCGGCGACGACCTCGAGGCCCGCACCGACATGGCCCTCGCCAGCCTCTTCGGCGGCCTCGCCCTCGCCATCGCCGCGCTCGGCGTCGTCCATGGCCTCGCGGGCCCGATCGGCGGCATGTGCCCCGGCGCCGCGCACGGGGCCGTGTGCGCCCGCCTCCTCCCCGAGATCATGCGGCTGAACATCGCCGCGCTCCGCGCCCGCGCCCCGGAGAGCCCCGCGCTCGCGCGCTACGTCGAGGTCGCCCGCATGGTGTCCGGAGACCCCCGCGCGACGGCCGAGGACGGCGTCGCCTGGGCCCTCG
>CAZMML010000755.1:0-2794 GCA_964567335.1 uncultured Nannocystis sp.
CGAGCCAGCCGCTCGCGGCGGTCGCGGCGGCGACGCCGGCGCAGAGCCACAGGGGCGCTCCGACCAGGGGCGCGCCGATCGCCAGGGTGACGAGGACGACGAAGAGCTCGACGACGCGATCGAGGAGGACGCCGGCGGCGGCGCGTCCGGCGGCGCCCTCGGGCTCGCCGGCGCAGGCGGCGGACACGCGCGCGAGCTCGCCGAGCCGCAGCGGGGTGAGGGCTCCGAGCAGGGCTCCGATCAGCCACCCGCGGGCGAGCGCGGGACGGGAGGCCCGCAGGAGGCCGAGCGCCCGCACGAGCCCCTCCCACTTGACCAGCCGCAGGAGGGTCGCCAGCGAGGCCGCGGCGAGGATCGCCAGCGCGGTGAGCGTGGAGAGCCCGCGCCAGCTCGTGGCGACCGCGGCCCACTCGACGCGGCGGGCCACGATCGTGACCAGCGCGATGAGGAGCCCGACCCGCACGAGGGCCCACCCGCGCGCTCTCGCGGCGTCCGCCACGGGCGGACCTTAGCACGCGTCCCCACGCGTCCGGAGGGCCCGCGCGCGGGCCCTGCGCGGGGCCGCCTTCCGGGCCGTGCGTCGGGGTCTGGCTTGTAATCCGCGGCGACCTCGCGTCTCCTACCCGGGCTCGCGGAGGCGTGCGTGCCGAGCGGCCTTGACGTCATGACGCGCCTGACCTTCGAGACGCTCCTCACCCTCGCGCGCGCCGAGCTGCGCGCGGGTCGTGGCGCGCCGGACTTCGCGGCGGTGGTCGAGGAGCTGCACGCGCGTGCGCCTGGGCGGCTCAGCGAGGCGGCGCTCGCGGAGCTCCGCGCGCTGGCGCCGGTGCTCGACCTCGGGGACGCGGGGCTGCGGTCGCCGCGGGGCGAGGAGCCAGACCTCGCGCCCTTCCTGGCGGCGGCGCGGGCGCTCGTCCGCGCCTCGGAGCGCCGCGCGCCGCGGTGGCCGGCCTTCCTCCGACGCTCGCGTCGTCCCTCGACCCCGATCGTGCTGACGCTGGCGCTGGCGACCTGCCGGCCGATCGTCTACGACCTGGTCGGCGCGACCGGGGGGGCGCTCTCAGGACCTGGCCCGGAGACCATGAGCGATCCGACCGAGCCGAGCACGGGGCCTGCGCCCTCGTGCAGCGACGGCGCGCAGAACGGCGGCGAGACGGATGTCGACTGCGGCGGACCCTGCCCGCCCTGCGGCGAGGGGCTGGGCTGCGAGGGGCCGCAGGACTGCAGCAGCGAGCTCTGCGAGGCGGGCTCCTGCGTGACGCCGGAGTGCGAGGCGGCGGACGACTGCGCGGACCTCGGGGCCTGCCGCCTCCGCGCATGCCCGGCCGGCCGCTGCGTGTATGTCGACGCGGACGGGCTCGGGTGCGACGACGGCGATCTCTGCACGATCGGCGACACCTGCGCGCAGGGGCTCTGCGAGCCGGGGGCGCCGCTCGACTGCAGCGCGCTCGACGAGGCGTGCCGCAGCGGCGCGTGCCAGGACGGGGCGTGCGTGGCGGCGCCGGCGAACGAGGGCGCGGACTGCGACGACGGGCTCGCGTGCACGCTCTTCAGCGAGTGCGAGGCCGGCGCGTGCGTCGACGTGAAGGCGCCGCCGCCCTTCCTGCGCGAGGACTTCGACCCGCCGGGGCCGGGCTGGCAGCTCGGCGAGGGCTGGGAGTTCGGGCCGGCGCAGGCGTCGTCGTGCGCGCAGCTCGGCGCGGAGGACCCGGCGACGGACCACACGCCGGGCGGCGGCGAGGGGCTGGCCGGGCTGGCGATCGGGGGCTGCTTGCCCGCGGCGCCGCTGCCGCAAGACACCTGCCTGACGAGCCCAGCGGTGCCGACCCCGGGGCCAGGGCCGCTGTGGTTGGCGTTTTGGAGCCACCTGTCGGCGCCGCCCGACCCGGCGCGCGCCTACGTGGAGGTGTGGTCGCAGATGAAGTGGAACAAGGTGTTCGACACCGGCGGGGCCGCGCTCAGCGAAGGGATGTGGACGTGGCACACGATCGATCTGACGCCCTTCAAGGGCCCGGACCTGCGGATCCGCTTCTGCCACCATCAGCCGAGCAACCCGACGCCCGTAGTCGCAGGTTGGAGCGTCGACGACGTCCTGTTGGCCCCTAGCTGCAAGAGCTAGCGCGACGCCCGTGGTCGCAGGTTGGAGCGTCGACGACGTCCTGTTGGCCCCTAGCTGCAAGAGCTAGCGCGACGCCCGCACAGATCGATCTGCAAGCACGCGAGTGCCGTCCAGCGGGCGAACGTGGGGCGTCTGCGCGTGAGGCACGGGGCCCTCAGAACGGAGCACCGAGGCGTGGGAGCGGCGCCGGTCGGTCCGCGCGTACATCCGGCGGCAGCGGGCGCTTCGCGCCCCGCACGTCCGCGTAGGGGTGTACGATTGTAGGATGGATCTCGAGGAATTCCGGGCCTTCTTGGCGGTCGTCGAGACCGGCTCTTTCCTCGCGGCGGCGACGAACCTCGGGATGGCGCGGGCGACGCTGCGCCGTCGAGTCGAGGCGCTCGAGGCGCGCGCAGGGGTCCCCTTGTTGGAACGCAGCTCGCGCGGGGTGGTGGCGACCGAGCCCGGGGCTGTCCTCGCGGCCAGGGGTCGCGCGGTGCTGCAGGAGGCGAGCGCGCTGGTCTCGTCCGTGCGCGAGCTCGGGCGCGAGCCGGTCGGCGAGCTGCGGGTGACCCTGCCCGTCGGGCTGCCGCCGCAGGTGCTCACGGCGGTGCTCGCGGCGACCCGCGCGGCGTACCCGAAGCTGGCGCTCGACCTGCGCTTCGCCGACGATCCGGCGGCGGTCCCGCTGACCGA
>CAZMML010000756.1:0-2791 GCA_964567335.1 uncultured Nannocystis sp.
GGCGTCGTTGTCGACCATGTTGCCGTCGTCGCAGCCCTCGACGAGCTCGTTGATGATGCCGTCGCCGCACACGGCGGCGACGCAGCCGACCAGGCAGTTGTCGGTGTCGACGTCGTTGCCGTCGTCGCAGGGCTCGACGCCGGTCTGGACGATGCCGTCGCCGCACACGGCGACGGCGCAGGCGCTGGTGCAGGCGTCGTCGTCGGCGAGGTTGCCGTCGTCGCACTCCTCGCCGAGGTCGACGACGCCGTTGCCGCAGGCCTCGACGGCGCAGGCGTCGCTGCAGCCGTCGCCGCTCGCGAGGTTGCCGTCGTCGCAGGCCTCGCCCGGGCCCTGCGCCCCGTCGCCGCACACGTTGACGGTGCAGTCGCCCTTGCAGGGGTTCATCGGGCCGTTCATGACGCCGTCGTCGCACTCCTCGTTCGGGCTCGGATCGCCGTCGCCGCAGGTGTTCGGCGTGCAGTCGGCGTTGCAGAGCTGGCCGGGGCCGTTCATCGCGCCGTCGTCGCAGGGCTCGGTCGGGGACTTGTCGCCGTCGCCGCAGGTGTTGAGGGTGCAGTCGGCGTGGCAGACCTGGCCGGGGCCGTTCATCGCGCCGTCGTCGCACTCCTCGTCGCCCTCGACGAGGCCGTCGCCGCAGACGGTGCCGGTGCCCGAGCCCGACGCGGCCGCGGTGGTCGCGTCCGTCGGGTCGGTCGAGGTGCTGGGGTCGCTCGTGCTCGTCTCTCCCGAGGTCGAGGTCGAGGTCGTCTCCTCGCCGGACCTGCAGCTCTTGTTCCCCCCCTGGTTCCACTCGAAGCCGTCGTCCCCGCAGACGCCGCCGCACCCCTGCAGCGCCGCGAGCACGACGCCCGCCAGCAGGCGGTCCCACGTCACGATGCGCGTCATGAATTGCTTGTGGCGGCTTTCTTCGGGGAGGTCAAGCGAGCGCGCGCCAGCGGCTCCAGGGCCCTCGCTGTCGCTCCAGCGCGGTTGCGAAGCCCTCGTCGCTCTTTGCGAACGATCGAAGATCGCCCGTCGCTCCGGGCGCGCAAGCGAGACGGCGCGGTGGCAGACACAGGCGCTTCGTTGCTGAGGTGCCAGGGCTGCGGCTAGAATCGGACCGAGGGCCGCCTCTTACGTCGGGCAGCTCGATGAACATGTCCAGCGCGTGTACCTCGATCCTCCTGGTCCCGCTCCTCTTGTCGCCGGCCGCGGGTGAGACCGCGGCAGGGGGTGCTGCAGCAGTGGGGGGCGCTGCCGAGGCGAGCGCCGCGGAGGGCGGCTCGAGGGCCGACTCTGCAGGCGCGAGCGACGCGGCGACGCCCGCGACGAAGCCCGCGGCGGCGACGCCCGCGGCGGCGACGCCCGCGGCGACGACGCCCGCGGCGACGCCGTGGATCAAGCGCCACCGTCCGGCGCGGAACCTCCTCGAGCTCGGCGTCTTCGCAGGCGTGATGGTCCCGGCGAAGGACCACGAGCTCTACAACCCGGCGGTCGACGGCGTGTCGTGGCAGCCCTACCGGCGGGCCGCGCCGGACTTCGGGCTGCGCTTCGGGTACTACCCGCTGGCGGTGCTCGGCCTCGAGATCGAGGGGGCGGTGGCGCCGACCAAGACCGCGGTGGACGGGGCGCGCGCGGTGCTCGGGTCCTTCCGCGGGTACGCGCTGGCGCAGCTCCCCTATCGCGTCACGCCCTTCGCGCTCTTCGGCGTCGGGATCCTCGGCACCACCGGGCTCGGCAAGGACAACGACCCGGTGCTGCACTTCGGCGGCGGCGTGAAGTTCTACATGAACGACCTGCTGGCGCTCCGGCTCGACGTGCGCGACAGCGTGGGCACGCGTCACGGACAGGCGCAGGGGCGGACCCATTACCTCGAGGTGCTGCTCGGCCTCTCGGTGGTGCTCGGGCGCAAGAAGCCGGTCGATCCGGACGGCGACGGCGACGGCTTCAAGGACCGCGTCGACGCCTGTCCGAAGGTGCCGGGCGTGGCGCCCGACGGCTGCCCGGCGCCGGTCGATCCGGACAGCGACGGCGACGGCTTCACCGACAAGCACGACACGTGCCCGACGGAGCCGGGCGTGGCGCCGGACGGCTGCCCGGTGCGCGATCGCGACAAGGACCAGATCCTCGACCCGGACGACGGCTGCCCAGACGTCCCCGAGACCCGCAACAACTACCAGGACGAGGACGGCTGCCCGGACGAGGTGCCCAAGGAGGTCAAGAAGTTCACCGGCGTGATCGAGGGGATCTTCTTTGACGTCGACAAGGACACGATCAAGCCGGCGTCGCGCGCGACGCTCGACCGCGCGGCCCAGGTGATGCGCGAGTTCCCGGACATGAAGGTCGAGATCTCGGGGCACACCGACGCCGAGGGCGATCGGGCCTACAACGTCGAGCTCTCGCGCCGGCGCGCCGAGGCGGTGCGGAAGTACCTGGTCGACGCGGGCATCGATCCGGGCCGGATCACGACCCGCGGCGCCGGGCCCGACGAGCCGATCGCGGACAACACGAGCGAGGACGGGCGGGCGAAGAACCGCCGCATCGAGTTCACGCTCGTTCAGTGAGCCCGGATCGGGGGCGCCGGGGCGAGCGTGAGCACGAAGCGGGCGCCGCCGACATGGGTGGCGTCGAGGGTGAGGCGGCCGCCGCTGGCCTCGGCGATCCCGCGGGCGATCGCGAGGCCGAGGCCGACGCCGTGCGGGGGCCCGCCGGCGCCGCGGAAGAGCGGGGTGAAGATGTGCGGGGCGTCGTCGGGGCGCACGCCCGCGCCGTGATCGACGCCCGCGATCTCGACGCCGCCCTCGCGCGC
>CAZMML010000757.1:0-2790 GCA_964567335.1 uncultured Nannocystis sp.
GCTGCCGCTTCCCTGGGTGTCCCCGGGGTCCTGTCCCGGGATACAGGCGAAGTCGCCGGCCTCGGTCTGGCCGCAGGTCGGGGTCATCGGCGTGTCGGCGCAGTCGGTGGTGACGAGGCCGTTGTCGGGGTCGCAGAGGGAGAGGACGTCGCCCTGGCACGCGCCGGTCGCCGGGACCTCGCCGCAGGGGCTGCAGTCGAAGCCGTCGCTGCCCTCGGGGCAGAGGGCGGGGACGTCGCAGGCGCCGTCCTTCTCGTAGGGGCACCAGTCCTCGGGGGCCTCAGGGAGGGCGCCGGAGTCGGGGTCGACGCAGGAGTAGCCGGTCGCCTCGTCCACGAAGCCGCACTCCTTGCCGAGCTTGTTGCAGAAGACCTCCTGGGTGACGTGGGTCGAGCCGTCGCAGTAGATCAGGACGTCGCCGACGCACTTGCCGTAGTAGGTGCTGCCGCCGGGGACGTCCTTGCAGGTCGCCTTGGTGTCGATGTTGGCGGCGCAGTAGGGGTCGATGAGGCAGGCGCGGGTGCCGTCGGAGACGCTCGCGCAGCAGTCGTAGGCGGCCTCGCAGTCGCCGCCGCGCTTGCAGTCGTGGGAGCAGAAGCCGGTCATCGCGCCCTCTTCGGAGACGCAGAAGGGGTTCTTGGCGCCGCACTCCTGGTAGCCGTCGGCGTCGCAGGTCTGGGCCGGGCCGAGGCCGTCGGGGTTGAGGCAGTCGAAGCCGACGATCGAGTCGAACTTGCCGCAGATGAAGCCGTCGGCGGCGCAGTCGACGGTCTTGATCTCGTCGTCGGGGTTCCCGGGCTGGCAGTAGACGAGCGTGTCGCCCTCGCAGCGGCCGTAGAAGGACTCGTTGCCGCAGGTGCCGGCGACGACCTGACAGTTGCCGTTGCCGTCGTCCTCGAAGTTCTCGTTGCAGGCGCAGGTGTAGTTCTGCTGGTCCATCGGGTCGGCCCACTCGGGGTGGGCGTTGGCGGGGCAGCTGCTGTCGACGGCGGTGCACTTGCCGTCCTGCGCGTTGGGGGTGCCCTCGAAGCCGGGGTCGCACTTGCAGCTCTTGCTGGTCGCGTCCCAGCCGGAGTTGAGCGGGCAGCCCATCTCGTTCAGGACGCACTGGCTGCCGTCCTGGTTCGGCTTGTAGCCGTCCTTGCAGAGGCAGAGGCCGTTGACCTCGATCGCGCCGGTCGGGCACATGACGTCGCCGAGCGGGACGCACGCGGTGCCGTCGGCGCTCGGGACGAAGCCGGGGTCGCAGTAGCAGAGGCCGTCCTTCTCGGAGGCCTGGTCGGGGCAGCCGTCCTGCGGCAGGTCGGCGGCGGCGAGGACGCCGACGTCGACCCAGGCCTGGGCGGTCGCGGTGCAGTCGGAGTTCTGCGCCTTGCCGAGGGCGACCAGCTCCTTGCAGGCGGTGATCGTCCCCTGGGCCATGTCGATGAAGCTGGCGTCGCTGCCGACGTGTCCCTTGTAGAGGGTGCGGTACCAGACCGTCTCGACGAGCTCGCGGCTGCGCGCGGTGGCGAGGAGGTAGGCGGCGTGGTTGGGGATCCCGCTGTTGATGTGGACGCCGCCGTTGTCGTCCCAGCCCTTGTAGAAGCTGTCCATGTGGGCCGGCTGCATGCCGGCCTGGGGGTCGCTGAAGCTGCGGGCGAAGCCCTGCGGGAAGGCGGCGCCGACGACGTCCTCGCCGAGCAGCCAGTCGTCGCGGTCGATCATCATCGCCATGACGTCGGCGAAGCTCTCGTTGAGCGCGCCGGGCTGGCCCTGATAGATGAGGCCGGCCGTCCCGGTGATCACGGCGTGGGAGAACTCGTGGGCGGAGACGTCGAGCGCGCGGGTGAACTCCTTGAAGTAGTACTTGTCGCCGTCGCCGAGCGCCATGACCTTGTTGTAGGCGTCCCAGAAGGCGTTGTTGAACTCGACGCCGAAGTGGACGTACTGCTCGACCGCGGCGCCGGAGCCGTCCCAGGAGTTGCGGCCGTGGGTCTTCTGGTAGTAGTCGATGACCCGCTGCATGTGGTCGTGGGCGGTGGCGGCGCCGACGGACCACTTGTTCTTGTCCTTGCTGGTGACCAGCGAGCCGTCGCCGGGCTGGCCGGCGTTGCCGGCGTCGAGGGTCTGCAGGGTGGCGGCGGCGAGGCCCTTGCTCTGGTCGAAGAGGCCGAAGACGCCCTTGCCGGTGTACTGCGAGAGGCGCAGCGTGACGCTCTTGCCGAAGTGGTTGGTCGCGGTCCCGGTGGTCGGGGTGACGACCTCGGTGGCGACGAGCGGGTGGCGGGCGAGCACGGCGCCGGTGCCGGCGTCGACGTAGGTGGCGAAGTGCTGCGGCTGGCCGTCCGCGAGGGTGACCGACTGGACGACGCGCCAGGCGAGGCTGCCCTCACGGTCATGGCTCTGCGGCCAGACGCCGAGCTCGGGCGCGGCGAGGTCGCGGGCGAGGCCGCTGGCGGCCGCGGGGGCGCTGGCGCGGCTGGCGCGGGCGCCGGCGGCGGCCGGGCCGTAGCGGACGGCCATCGGGGGATCGAGGCGGCCGAGCCGCTGGGCGTTGAGCGAGGTGCGGGCGCCGCCTCCGTCGAGGGGGGCGGCGAGCTCGGCGCCCCACACGGGCAGGCCGCGCAGGCGCAGCGCGTAGACGAGGCCGAGCGAGCCGTCCTCGTCCTCGGCGACGCGGCGCACGGCGAGCGTCAGGGCGCCTGGCTCTGCGGACAGGCCGAGGGCGTGGCGGCGCTCCTCGACCATCGCCTCGGCGGCGGCGCGGCCCGGTCCGCGGGGGGTCGGGACGCGGCCGACGAAGCGGCG
>CAZMML010000758.1:0-2788 GCA_964567335.1 uncultured Nannocystis sp.
GGTCTCTCGGCCCTCGCGCTCGCGCTGCTCGGCCTCCGTCGCCGACGGAGCCGCTGACCCACCGGCGCGGGCGCGGGCTCACCCGCGCCCGCGCAGCGCGACGGAGGCGCGCATGAGCGGCGGCGTCACCCGCCCGAGGATCCGCGCCGGCAAGGTGTCCGGCGGCTGGAACGAGCTCCCGCCGCCCGTGCGGCCGGCGACGAGATCGCGGGCGAACTGCTCGTAGGTCGTCGGCGGCACCCCGAGCTCCTGCAGGGTCGGCAGCGTCTCCTCCATCCGACGCTCGCGCTGCAGGCGGAAGATCGTCACCACGTGCTCGGTCGGCGCCGGCGGGACCCCGAGCATCTTCATGACGAAGCGGAGCTGCCGCTCACTCCCCGGGATGTAGGTCACCGGCCGGCCGAGCACCCGCTGCAGGGTCGCGGCGACCTGCGCCATCGTCAGGACCTCGGGCCCGGTCAGGTCGTAGGCCTTACCGACGTGGCCCGGCTCGGTCAGCGCCTTCACGGCGACCGCCGCGACGTCGCGGACGTCGATGAGCGGGATCCCGCCCTCGCCCGCCGGCATCGACAGGACGCCCGCGCCCTGGATCATGTCCCACCCGAAGAGCGTAAAGGTCTGCATGAAGCCGTGCGGCCGCAGCACGGTCCACTCGAGGCCGGACCCCATCAGCTCCTGCTCGATCACCCCGTGCATCCGCAGGTTCTGGGTCGGCGCCTGCAGCCCGGCCCAGAAGGCCGAGCACTTCACGATCCGCCGCACGCCCGCCGCCTCCGCCGCGCGGATGAACGCGAGCTCGCGGACGACGAGCCGCTCGTCCGGCGTGCACACCAGGTAGGCGATCTCGACCCCGGCGAGCGCGCGGCGGAGCCCGGCCGGATCCTCGAAGTCGCCGACCCGCGTCGCGTAGCCGAGCTCGCTCAGGCGCCCGCGGGCGGCCTCGCCGCGGACCATCGCCGCGAAGGGGACGCCGCGGCGGTGCAGCTCCGCGGCGATCACCTGCCCCGTGTTGCCCGTGGCGCCTGTCAGGAGGATCGGAGGAGACATGCCCGATCTCCGGCACGCCCGCGCGCGCGAGGCAAGCCCCGAGCGCGCGAAGTTCCTTCGCCGGGAACTTCCACCCCCTCCCAGGCGTCTCTGCGGGAATGCGGCACAAGGCCCTGCTCCTCGCCCCGCTCCTCGCCAGCCTCCCCGCGCCCGCACGCGCGGACCGCCTCACCAACGCCCGTGGTCAGCCGATGGCCGAGGTCTCTCACGAGGTCTCCGTCAAGATCGACGAGGGGGTCGCGCGCTATCGAGTCCGCCGGACCTTCGCCAACAACGGGGTCCAGGCCGAGGAGGCGTCGCTCCGGATCGACCTCGCCCACGGCGCCGCCGCGACCGGCCTCAAGATCCGCGCCCGCGACCGCTGGTACGAGGGCGAGCTCATGGACGCCGACGAGGCGCGGGCCAAGTACCGCGAGCTCACCGGCGTCGGCGCCTGGCAGCCCCGCGACCCGGCCCTGCTCCAGTGGGTGTGGGCCGACTCGGCGCACCTGCAGGTCTTCCCGGTGCTGCCCGGCGCGGTGAGCACCGTCGAGTACACCCTCACGGCGCCGCTCGAGTACCGCGGCGGCCGCTACGTGATCACCTACCCCCGCCCGACCGGGACCGAGTCCGACCTCCCGCTCGCGACCCCCGTCCTGCGGATCGAGCCCGCCTACGGCGACGCCACCACCTTCGTGCGCGTGGCCGGGCTGCGCGTCGCTCCGGGCGCGCCGATCGTCCTCACCCCGCCGCCCGAGCTGGTCTGGATCGGCGAGGGCGCGGCCGACCCCGCCGCCGGGCACGTGTTCAGCAAGCTCGAGGTCACCCGCGACGCCAAGGTGAGTCGGGCGGAGGTGACGCTGGAGATCGACCACACCTACGCGAGCGACCTCGAGGTCTTCCTCGTCCCGCCCTCCGGCCAGCACCTTGAGGTCGTCCGCGGCACCAGCGACCGCAACGACATCCGCGGGACCTTCCCCGTCGAGCTCCCGCCGGGCACCGCCGCGCGCGGCGCCTGGCACCTGCGGGTGTCCGACCACGCGGGCCGCGACGTCGGCACCCTCGACGCCTGGACCTTGAAGCTGACGCCCGACAAGGGCGCGCCGATCAGCGCCGCCGCCGGCGACGTGCCGCGCTTCATCCCCGACGCCCCCGACGACAGCGGCGCCGGCGGGCACGCCCTGATCGAGGTCGAGCGGCCGAAGATCTCGACCCTCGACGCCCGCCTCGGGCGCGTCGTCGCCTCCGCGAAGAAGGGCTTCACCCGCGTCGAGATCGACGCCGCGCCGCGCCTCCGCGAGGCGCCGCGCCGCGCCTCCGTGGTCTTCGTCCTCGACGTCTCGCGCTCGCTGCCCGAGTCCGACCTCGCGGCCATGCTGCGGCTCGCCGAAGCCTACACCGGCCACCTCCCCGACGCCAAGATCGAGCTCGTCGCCTTCGATCGCCGCGCCCGCCGCGTGCTCGGCGACTTCGTCGCGGCCGCGGACTTCCCGGCCGCGCTCGCGCGGGCCCAGGCCGCCGGCCAGCTCAAGCAGGGCAACGGCAGCGCGCTCGACGAGGGCCTCGCGCTCGCCAGCGCCGCGCTGCAGGGCCGCCGCGGCCCGCACCGGATCGTCGCCCTGACCGACGCCCTGCTGCGCACCCGCTTCCGCGACGCCCTCGCGGACGCGGCGCTCGCCCCCGCCAAGGGCGCCCTCATGCACCTCGTGATCCCCGACGAGGGCCACGAGGCGAGCCTCATCCGCGACGAGGACCACGCGCT
>CAZMML010000759.1:0-2787 GCA_964567335.1 uncultured Nannocystis sp.
CGAGCGAGCGGGAGGCTGAGAGCTGCAAGATGTGGGGATGTGGTGTCGTTTGCGGCCCCATTAGAGCGTGTCGAGCGTAGCGGTGCGAAAGAGGGAGAAACTCTGTTCGTCGTAGGCGCCCACGAGGTCATCAGACATGGAGCCGACTCTACGACAAGGGCAGGCGACCGCGACCGCACCTTCTGCGCAGCGCGGCCCCCCGGCACCGGCGCAATTCGGGTGAAAGTAGGTTCACCGCGTCCTCAGCTCCCGACGCCTCCTCGATGACGTACGCTCAGCTCAGCTCGATGATTCGCCCCATGAGCACGTCCCCGAGCGACGCCCCACCGCTCGCGGAGACCCTCCGGCTCGCCTCCATCGAGGTGATGCGAGGCTGCCCACCCGCGGCCGGACACGAGGGCACACCGCCCCCAGGGACCCGGATCGGTCGCTACACCGTGCTGGAGCCGCTCGGAGCGGGGGCGATGGCCGTGGTCGTCGCCGCCTACGACGCCGCGCTGGACCGCAAGGTCGCGCTCAAGCTGGTACGCACGTCGATGGCGGAGGGTAGCGAGGCGCGCGGCCGCGTCCAGCGCGAGGCGCAGGCCCTGGCGCGCGTCTCGGACCCCAACGTCGTCCCGATCTTTGAGGTCGGCGTCCACGAGGATCGCGTCTTCGTGGCCATGGAGCACGTCGAGGGGATCACCCTGCAAGAGTGGCTGCAGCGGGGACCCCACCCGGTGGCGGAGACCCTCCGCGTCTTCGTCCAGGCCGGCCGCGGGCTGGTGGCCGCGCACCGCGCGGGGATCATCCATCGCGACTTCAAGCCCGCCAACGTCATCGTCGGCCGCGACGGGCGCGCGCGCCTGGTCGACTTCGGCCTCGCCCGCGGGATCCTCGGCCTCGAGTCCGTCGAGGGGCCCGCGCGGCCGCCCCCAGACCCGCTGCTCACCGCCGGCGACGCGATCCTGGGCACGCCCGCGTACATGTCCCCCGAGCAGCACCGCGGCGGCGCCGTCGACGAGCGCAGCGACCAGTTCAACTTCTGCGCCGCCCTCTTCGAGGCGCTCTACGGCTTCCGCCCCTTCGACGGCGACACCGTCGAGGCGATCCGCGAGGAGGTCCTGCACGGGCGGCTCCAGGCGCCGCCGCAGGCGACGACCTCGCCCGCGCTCCACGCCGCGTTGATCCGCGGCCTGGCCCACGACCCGCGCGATCGCTGGTCCTCGCTGACCTCGCTGCTCGACTTCCTCGAGCGCTTCGACCCGGCCCGCGACCCCATGGGCGCGTCGGCCGAGCGCCGCGCCTTCGGCCTCCTGCTGCTCGGGGGGATCCTCGCCTTCGCCGCCTTCCTCGACTACGAGGCGCTCTTCGAGCCGGCCGTCCTGACGCCGGGGTACATGGTCGGCGTCGCCGCGACGCAGTTCGGCGTGCTCCTCGTCGCCGTCCTCCGCGGTCGCCGGGCGCTGCTCGGGAACTCGTACCACCGGACGATGGTCCAGGCGCTGCTGCTCCTGCTCGGGGTCGAGGTGGTGTGCTGGTCGCTGATCGGGCTCGCGCGGCTCCCCATCGGGCTGATGCTCCTCGTCAGCTCCCTCTGCGCGGGGGCGACGTCGGCGGCGATCGGGCTCTTCGCGGTGCGCTTCTTCTGGCAGATCGCGGCCGTCCACTTGCTCGCCGCGCTGCTCCTCGCCTTCGCGGCGGCCCCGCCGATGGTGACCGCGACCGCCGCGGTCGTCCTCTCCGCCGCGCTCTTCGTCCGCGGCTGGGACCGCGCCGTGGCCCGCACTGGGCGAGAGCTCGCGCGCCCCGCTCAGGGGGCGACGCTCGCCCAGACCTTGAGGTCGTGATAGCTGCCGCCGTAGTCCGGGAAGTAGGCGTCACCGGCCGGCTGCTTGAGCCCGAACTCGATGACGGGGTCGCGCGCGTACTCGAGGGTCGCGCCCTCGATCGAGGCCTGCACCGCCGGACCGACCTGCACGCCGCCCTGGAAGGCGCGGACCGTGGCGGTGAAGGGCTCGACGGTGATCTCGAAGTGGTAGGTCTGCCCGATCGGCCAGGGCCCCTCGGTCACCACCCCCTCGACGAAGGTGTCCATCTCGAGGCGGTCGGGGCCCGGCGTGCAGCCCACCTTGTAGTACTTGAAGAGCGCCCCGGCGAGGAGCTTGCCCGCCTTGGTGTCGCCGCGCACGCCGGCGATCGTCGTGTAGATCGGGCAGCCCGGGAAGTCCATCAGGGTCTGCTCCAGGGTGTCCGCGGTCACCATGTCGAACTCGAGGCGGAGACAGTAGAACGACTGCCCCGGCTCCAGCGGCGACACCGCGTAGTAGGAGTTGTCGTAGGTCATCGTCAACAGCTCGCCCGGCTGCTCGTGGACCAGCTCATACACGCACCCGCCCTCGCCGGTCGTGGCCTCCCCGGTCGTGGCCTCCCCGGTCGTGGCGCCGCCGGTCGTGGCGCCGCTGCCGCCGCTGCTCGCGTCGCTCCCGGTGGTCGTCGGGCCCGTCGATCCGCCCGTGGAGCTCGTCCCGGTCGAGGACCCGGTCGCGCTCCCCGCCGTCGACGAGCCCGCGTCCGGCCCCGCGGAGGTCTCGCCGGTCGCGCCGGTCGAGCTCGTCGCGTCTGCCGTACCGCCCGCGGGGCCCCCGGGCGCGCAGGAGAGGGGGAGCATGAGGAGGGTGAGCAAAGATCGTCGCACGTGACGGACGCTAACGAGCGCGGGTCGACCGCGTCAACGGACGACTTGACGCCCGCGGCTGGCATGGAGTAGCCCGCTCTCACCCCCATGGCCGAGATGCCCCGAGAGCT
>CAZMML010000760.1:0-2786 GCA_964567335.1 uncultured Nannocystis sp.
GAGGCTCTTCGGGCCCGCGTGCGTGCGGATCGATAGGTAGCGGCGGCGGCACTAGAGCCGCGCCGGGAGGATCCTGAGCTCGCCGAGGAAGCGGCCGAGCTCGCGGACGTAGTCGCGGCGGCCGACCTGCAGGAAGTGCCCGCCGGTGAAGCGGAAGCGGCGCGGACGCTGCCAGTGCTCCCACAGCAGGTCCGCGTGGGCGTCAGTGACGAGCGCGTCGCCGCGGGCGCTGATCACGAGGCGGCGCTCCCAGGGGACCTTCGGCGTGTAGCTCAGCGGGCAGTGCAGCGCCCACGCGTCGTGGAAGCGCGCGCGGGTCATGCCCATCGCCTCCGCCTGCGCGCGGAAGGGGTCGCCCTCGCCGTGGTCCCAGAAGAGGCCCGCCAGCGAGGCCGGCGCCATGATCGGCGCGACGAAGCTGAGGCGCGGGTCGATCGAGGCGATCAGCGCGGACGTGTAGCCGCCGAGGCTCGAGCCCATCATGCCGAGCGGCGCCGCGGTGTAGCGGAGGATCGCGGAGATCGCCGCGCGCAGGTCCTGGCAGGTCTGGATGAACGCCTCGTTGGTGCGGATCAGGTCGGTCGAGGGGAAGAGCTCGCCGCTGAAGCGGGCCGCGCTCGGCTTGCGCAAGCTGTGGAAGGGCTGCACGTAGAGGTAGACGTCGAGCCCGAGCCGGTGAAAGAGCGTCGGGATGTTGAACTCGATCTCGTGCAGGCGGCGGTGCCCGACGCACCAGCCGTGCGCGAGCAGGATCGACGCGGGCGCCGGCCGATCGTGCTGCCAGGCGTGCAGGTGCACGGTGTCGACGCGGTCGTAGGTCGCGTACTCGCGGGCGAACTCGGGATCGAGCGGCGAGTAGGCCGAGGGGAAGGTGTAGTGCACGACGCGTCCGCCCCGGATCGCGCGCTCGCGCGCGAGGCGGAGCGTCGGCGGGTGCTCGGGCGCGGCGAGCAGGCGCTCGGGATCGGCGAGGACCGCCGGGCTGGTGTAGCGCTCCAGCGCCTCCAGTCGGCGCTCGAAGGCTTCGCGGTCGCTCTGGGGCGGGCCGCCGCGGCCGAGGAGGATGTGCCGCAGTCCGCGGCGCATGAAGCGATCGAAGCGGGCGCAGGCGCGGTCGGCGAGGGACGTGAGCATCGGACCTGCATCCACTCTACGCCCTCGCCCGTCCGGGCGCGAGGGCTTGCCTGCGGCGCCCTCCGGGTGCGAACCTGGCGACGCACATGCGCGTCGCGGTCGTCGGGGCCAGTGGACTCCTCGGGCGAGCCAGCGTCGAGGCGCTGCTCACGGCGGGTCACGAGGTCGTGGCGCTCTCTCGCGGCGAACGTCCGGTCCAGCCGCGGGCGGGGGTGACGTGGCGCCGCGTCGACGCGACCCGCGCCGGACCGGCGCTCGCCGCGGCGCTCGCCGGGTGCGACGCGGCGATCAACCTCGTCGGCGTCAAGCGGCGGGAGCCCGGGCAGGACTTCGCCGCCGCGCACGTCGGCGCCACGCGGGCCATCGCCGCGGCGCTGCGCGAGGCCGGCGGCCGGCGCCTCGTCCACGTCAGCGTCGCCGGGGCGCGCCCGGACCGGCCCGGCCCCTACATGGCGACCAAGCTCGCGGGTGAACGTGAGGTCATGTCCTCCGGGCTCGACTGGACGATCCTCCGCCCCGGGCCGGTGGTCGGGCGCGGCGACGACGTCCTCCGCGGGCTCGCGGCGACGATCCGCCACGCCGCCCTCTTCCCCGCGCCCGCCGGCGGTCGCGCGCCGCTGCAGCCGATCTGGGTCGACGACGTCGCCGTCGCGATCGCCGCCGCGCTGGCACGGCCTGGCGCGATCGGCCGCGCCTACGACCTCGTCGGCCCCGAGCGCCTCGAGCTGCGGGCGTGGGTCCGGCGCGTCGCGGCCGCCCTCCGCCTCCCGATCTGGGTGCTCCCCTGCCCCGCCCTGCTGCTGCGCGCCGCGGCCTGGGCGCTCGAGCGGACGCCCGCGCCGCCGGCCACGCGGGCCCAGATCGAGATGCTCACCGAGGGCCTGGTCGGCGATCCGGCGCCGATGCAGGCCGAGCTCGGGGTGGCGCCGCGGGCGCTCGACGTGGAGGCGATCGTCGCGGCGACCGCCGAGGTCGGGCCGCTCTTCGGCGTCTCGCTGCGCCTCCGCCGCGGCGACGAGGCGGCCTACTTCGGACCCTGGTCAGGCGGCGCCTCGCGCCTCCTCTGGCTGATCCCGCTGGCGATCGCGCTGATCGCCGGCGCGGGCCTCGTCACGGACCACGTATGGTGGCGGATGCTCGCGGCCAACGCCGCCCTGGTCCCGCTCTGCCTGCTCCTGGTGCCGCTGCCCTGGCGGGCGCTGCTGCGGCCGCGCCTGGGCGCGCTCGCGGGCGGGCTGCTCGCCGCCGCCGCGCTGCTGCCCGCGGGGTGGCTCGTCAGCCAGGTCCTCTTCGACCTGTTCCCCGAGACACGCGCGCAGGTCGAGGCCGTCTACGGTTGGGTCTCGCTGCTGCCGGCCTGGGCTGCGGCGGCGCTGCTGCCGGCGATCGCGCTCGGCGAGGAGATCGTATGGCGCGGCGCGGTCGCCTTCGCGGTCGCGGCCCGGGCCGGCCCCTGGTGGGGGGCGACCGCGGCCGCGGCCGCCTTCGCGGCCGCGCACGTGAGCCTGGGCGTGCCCGTCCTGGTCGCCGCCGCCGCAGGCGCCGGCTTCTTCTGGGCCTGGCTCGGGCTGAAGACCCGGAGCCTCTTCGCGGTGCTCGTGTGCCACGTGGTGTGGGACGCGGCGGTCGCGGCGCTGCGGCTCTACTGAGCG
>CAZMML010000761.1:0-2781 GCA_964567335.1 uncultured Nannocystis sp.
ATGGGGCCCGGCGACGTACAACGCCAACGGCGCCAGGGTCATGGCCGACGCCTCCCTGACACTCATGCAGCACGTCTGGCCCGGCGAGGCCGAGATCCTCCCAGCCAGCCGCCGCGTCGTCTGCTCCAAGGCCAGGAGCCCGGTGAAGCACTACACCGTCAAGAAGGGCGACACGATCCAGAAGATCAGCGCCCGCTACCTCGGCTCCGCGGCGTGCTGGAAGCGCATCCTGATCCTCGGGCACGACAAGCGATACCAGGAGATCCGCGACCCGCGCCGCCTCAAGGCCGGCGACAAGCTCAGGCTGCCCTGATGCCCGCCAAGGCGATCACCCTGCCCGCGCAGCTCGACGCCGCGCGGAACGCCGAGGACCTCGCTCGCCGCGCCGGCTGGGCCGCGGACGGGCTGCGCCTCTACGGCCAGACGATGGATGCCCGGATCGGGGAGGCCATCACCGCCGCCGAGGCCGAGATGACGATCGAGGGCGCCTCAACGATCACCCTGGCCGCGCACGACCCGTCCCGCAGCCTGCTGAAGGCCAACCGGTTCGCCAACCAGAAGTTCGACGTCCGCATCGACGACGAATGGTTCCGCCTCGTCGGCGTGTCCAAGCAGGGAGACCAGCTCTCCCTGACGTTCGAGGACCGCGCCGTCGCGTGGATGCGCCAATACTCAAACCCCCGCAAGGCATACCGCGACCAGGTCACCCGCGCAGAGTTCATCCTATCCCTGGTCGACGAGGTCTCAGAAGGGACGATCCTCGTCTACTGCCCCGAGCTGCACAAGATCCAGCCCATCGCCAGCGGCGGCGGCGGCGGCGGCGGCGGCGGAAGCCCGGACCTCGCCGGCCGCACGCCGACGCTGACCGGGAAGGCATCCACCTACGGGGACACCAGCTGGTACGACGACCCCGGCGACGACAGCTTCGGATCGCAGAAGCCCGCGAGCGGCATGAGCCCGAACGTCCCCGGCATCGCGACGCTCAACAGCAGCCGCACGGGAGGCTGGTGGGTGTGGAAGGCACCGAACGGCCGCGTCGCTGCGCTCCCGCAATCCGACGTCGGGCCCGCCTCCGGCACAGGCTGCGTCGTGGACATCAACACCCCGGCCTGCGCCAGGTTCGGCTACCGGCACGGGAACGCCTTCCCGACCAAGGAAGGCACCTGGACGGGCTGGTACTTCGGGAAGGGCGAGTCCGCGAAGCAGTCCGCGAAAGCCGCTGCCGGGGAGACAAGCGCGCACAGCCCGTCCGCCGCGCGTGCGACGGCAGCGGCAGCCGACACGGCCCGGCAGCCGGGGCTCGCCCCGGCCCCGTCGGGGATCACGGTCAAGGGCGCTGCTGCCGACGCGGCGCAGCTGCGCAACATCGCGGCGATCCTCACAGAAGGGCTCCGCCAGTCCGCCGTCCGCCGGGTCCTGATCGCATCGATAATGACGGCGACGCAGGAATCGAGCATCCGCGTCCTGACCAACGCGCAGTCCGACGGCGCGTCATCAGGCATCTTCCAGCAGACCCCCGGATGGGGGACCGCGGCGCAGCGCATGGACCCGACGGCGTCGGCGCGGATGTTCTTTCACGCCGCGATCAAGGAGTGGAGCGCGAATCGCGCCATCGGCCTCGGCGCGCTCTGCCAGGCCGTCCAGAAGTCCGCCTATCCCGGCGCGTATGACCAATGGAAGGACGAGGCCGCCCGGACCGTTGACGCGTTCACCGCCAGCGGCTCGCTTCCCGCCGGCGCGACGACCGCCAGCACCACCACGACCGTCACAGAGCGATATGCGTTCCAGCGCGGGCAGGGCTCGACGCGGGAGAACACCTGGGACTGCGCCGGGAGGCTGTGCGAGGAGGTCGGCTGGCGCCGCTGGATGGCCGGCGGAACGCTGTTCCTGATCGCCGAGGAGGACATCTTCGCCAGCCGTCCGCGGATGCGGATCACCGAAACGTCGGACGGCGTGGACGCGATCGACTTCGACATCGTGATGGGCCGCAAGCCCATCCGTGACATCGCGCGCAACGCGAGCGTCGCCGAGATGACGGCCACGGCCCGCCTGGACGCATGGAAGGCGCCGCCAGGATCAGTCGTCGTCGTCGACGGCATGGGCCCGGCGGACGGACGGTGGCTCGTCACCAGCATCCGATGGGACCTGTTCGGCCTCGCCCCCGCGACCATCACGCTCAAGAAGCCGATCCGCGAGCTGCCCGAGCCCGCCCCGGAAACCTCCACGGCCACGACGCCGGACACCGCCGGCGGCGGTGCAGGCGCGGCATCCGGGGACGCCGCAAGTCTCGTGGAGTGGGCCAGGACCCAGGTCGGCTACCGCGAAGGGCCCGGCAACCAGAACAAGTACGGGCCGTCGGACTCATGGTGCGGATACTTCGTCCAGTACGGACTCGAGAAGATCGCCAAGCTCCCGATCAGCAGCAGCATGGGGTACGTCCCGCACATCGAGGAGATGATCGCCGCCGGGGCCGCCCCGTTCGCCGGGCCGGTTAGCGCGAGCCAGATGCAGCCCGGCGACGTGATCTCGTGGCGGACTCACACGGGGTTCTACATCGGCGGCGGCCGCGCGATCAGCGGCAACTACGGCGGCGGGTCGACGCTCGTCAGCGAGCATTCATCAACTGAGCCCGGGGCGATCAGCAAGGTCGGCAGGCCGCGGTGGAAGAGCTAGCAATGGGCCTCATGGACCTCACCTCCCGCCCCCCGGCCGGCCAGGACAGCACGGGCATCCACCGCGCGATCATCGCGATGCGCGACGGCATCCCCTACGCGATCGTGC
>CAZMML010000762.1:0-2781 GCA_964567335.1 uncultured Nannocystis sp.
GCGAGGGGACGCGCGCCATGCAGCGCGGTCTCCTCAACCTCGGGTACGGGCTCCAGGGCGGCGCCGACGGCGCGTTCGGGCGGGCGACGGAGGCGACCCTCGCCAGCTTCCGCGAGCTGCACGGTCGGGTCGGGGCGGCGCTGCTCGACGCGTCGACGCTGGCGCTGCTCGACGGCTCGCTGGTCCGGCTCGAGGGCGTCGCCGGGTACGCGCTCAGCAGCCCGCGCTTCGCCGGCGACGAGCGGCTGGCGCGGGTGCTCGCGGGGCGCTCGCCGCTGCCGCGGCGGGGCGAGGCGGTGACGCGGGTGCAGCGGGGGCTCCTCGACCTGCTCTTCTCGCTGCCGCGCTGGGGGGCCGACGGCTCGCTCGGGGAGGAGAGCTCCGAGGCGATCCGTCAGTTCCAGCGCTGGCAGCGGATCCGGCCCGGCGGGGAGCTCTCCCCGCTGACGCTGATGGCGCTCGACCAGCTCGTGCCGCCGCCCGGGGAGCAGGTGGCCCGCGCGCCGGAGTACGCGCGCCTGATCCGCGACGGGCTCCTGACCGTCACGGTGGCGATGGGCTACGACGAGGACGACAACGACCTGCCGAGGTTCACGGAGCTGCGCGAGGGGCTGCGCGCGGAGGGCTTCCAGCAGGTCGGCGGCGCGTCGGCCGACCAGGTCCTCGTGTACACCCGCGCGCTGATGATCCAGGGGCAGACGGGGCAGATGCGGATCCGCCTGGTCTCGCGCCACACCAGCGACCCGGAGGAGCGCTTCGCCGAGGGGCTGATCCAGGACTCGGTGACGATCTACGCCGGGCACGCCCGCTACGGGACCGGCCCCGACTTCGACCCGAAGGAGTCGACCGCCGAGAACTTCGTGATCGGCGTCGGCGCGCCGCAGCACCGGACCGGCGACCTCGAGCCCGGCTACGACCCGCACATGAACCAGATCCTCCGCGGGGTGCCCAACGACCTCATCACTCGCCGCTTCGACCCGGAGCGCGATCAGGTCTGGGCCTTCTTCGGCTGCACGACCCGGCACTACCTCGACGAGCTGCGCGCGCTGGTCGCGGGCAAGCGCAGCGACAACCTCGACCTCATCGTCTCGACGCGCCCGATCTACTGGAGCGACAACGCCTACTACCCGCTCGAGGTCGTCCGCGGCCTCCTGCGCGGGCGCAGCTTCAACGCGATGAAGGCGGCGCTCTGCGCCCGGGCGAAGGAGACCGAGCAGCGCCTCGGCGTGGAGCAGCCGGGCGACGCCTTCTTCGGCGACGGCTTCGGCGACAACGCGCCGGGCTGGCGTCCCTGAGCGGCGGGGTCACGCGGCGGGGGCGGGCCCGACGTAGCGCGAGGCGGGGCGGATCAGCCGGCCCACCGCGCGCTGCTCGAGGATGTGGGCGCACCAGCCGGCGACGCGGCCGACGGCGAAGGTGGGGGCGAAGGCGGCGCGCGGGATCCCGAGGGTGTCGAGCAGGACCGCGGTGTAGAACTCGACGTTGGCGGCGAGCGGGCGGCCGGGGTACTTGGCCCGCAGGGCGCCCTCGGCGGCGCGCGCGACCGCGCGGGCGAGCGCGAGGCGGCCGGCCGAGATCCCCTGCTCCTCGAGGCGGGTGATCGCCCGCTCGAGGACGGCGGCGCGGGGGTCGCGGACGCGGTAGATCCGGTGGCCCATGCCCATGATCCGGCGGCCGGCCGCGAGCTCGGCGTCGAGCGACGCGGCGGCGCGCTCGGGCTCGCCGATCGCGTCGAGCATGTCGAGCACCGGGCCGGGGGCGCCTCCGTGGAGCGGGCCCTTGAGCGCCCCGATCGCGGCGACGACCGCGGACACGGGGTCGGAGCCGGTCGAGGTCACCACGCGGGCGGCGAAGGTCGAGGCGTTCATGCCGTGGTCGGCGACGGTGACGAGGTAGGCCTCGAGGCCGGCGGCGAGGGCGGGCGAGGGCGGCGTCCCGGTGAGCATGCGCAGGTAGTCCGCCGCGTGGCCGAGCTCGGGGTCGGGCGCGACGGGCGGGGCGCCCGCGCGGGTCCTCGCCCACGCGGCCGCGAACACGGCCAGCGCGCCCGCGAGGTGGGCCGGGCGCTCGTCCTCCGCGCGGTCGCCGAGGTGGGCCGCGGCGGCGCGGAGGGCGTCCATGCCGTCGGGCCGGGCGAGCGCGCCGCCGAGGCGGCCGAGGCGCTCGAAGGCGCGGACGCGGCCGGCCGCGAGCGCGGCGCGGGGGCCGGGGCCGGCGTCCGGCCAGAGCAGGGCGGTCAGCGCCTCGAAGCTGGTCGCGCCGGCGAGGCGCTCGACGTCGAAGCCGGCGACGACGAGGCGCCCGCGCTCGCCGTCGACCTCGCTGAGGCGGGTGTCCGCCACCACCACGCCCTCGAGCCCGCTGGATGTCGCTGTCTGGGTCGTCATCGTGTTCCTCCTGCCGGACAGCTTGACGCCTCCGTCAACGTTGATCAACGTTGATTCGACAATCCATGTTTGCTAGGGTGCGCGGGTGACGAAGGACGCGCGCGACTACGTCGACGGGCGCGAGGCCGCCGAGATGCTCGGGGTCAAGCGCGAGACCCTCTACGCCTACGCCAGCCGCGGGCTGCTGCGCAGCGAGCCGGGGGGGGCCGGCCGCGCGCGCCGCTACGCCCGCGAGGACGTCGAGCGCCTCAAGGCCCGCCACGACGCGCGGCGGGGGCACGGACCGGTCGCCGCGGGGGCGCTGCGCTGGGGCGAGCCGGTGCTCGAGTCGGCGCTGACGGCGATCGACCCGGCGCAGGGGCCGCGCTACCGCGGGCGCGCGGCGCTCGAGCTG
>CAZMML010000763.1:0-2781 GCA_964567335.1 uncultured Nannocystis sp.
ATCCAGTACGTCCGCCACGACCTCGGGGTCCCCTACGCCGAGGGCCTCGCGCTGCTCACGATCGATCGTATCTTCGACATCTACGTGCTGCTGGCCTTCGCGGCGGTCGGCACGGCGTACTTCGGCGGGGAGCTGGTGGCGGGCGCTGGCGCGGCGCTGTGGCTCGGGGTCGCGGCGCTCGCCCTGGGGCCGCTCGTGCTGCTCGCGCCGGCGTCGCAGCGGGTGGTGTCACGCGCGCTCGTCCGCGTCGGGTTCGCCGCGGAGGGGCCGGAGCGCTTCTTCGCCGGCCTGCGGGGGCAGCGGCCGCGAGACGTGGCGGTCGCGACCGCGTGGACGAGCGCGGCCTTCGCGACCAACTACGTCCAGGGGTGGATCCTCGCGCGCGCCCTGGGCCTCCCGCTCGGGCCGCTCGAGGTCGTCGCCCTGCTGGCGGTGTCGAGCTTGCTGGGGCTCCTGCCGATATCGGTCTCGGGGGTCGGGGTGCGCGAGCTCTTCTTCGCCCTCAGCTTCCCGATCCTCGGCCTCTCGGCCGAGGCGGGGGTGGTCTACGGGCTGGGGGTGTTCGTGGTGATCTACGTCGCGGCGGTGCTGATGGGCGCGGTGAGCTGGCAGCTCGCGCCGCCGCCGGTCTCAGGCGGGCCGCCGGCAGACGGCGATCAGCGAGGAGCCGAGCGGCAGGTCGAGGCGCCTTAGCAGGGCGCGCTCGAGGCCCATGACGCCGAGCAGGGCGCGGTTGAGCGGCGCCGGGGGGACGCGCACCGGGTACTCGGAGCGCACGGGGATCCCCCGGCGCAGCCGGCTGAAGAGGCGCTGCGCGGCGACGAGGGGGAGCAGCAGCGAGGTGAAGTAGGTCAGGCGCTCGATCACGAGGCCGGCGCCGAGGAGGAGCTCGCGGAAGTCGCGGCGGACGTAGCGGCGGAAGTGGTGGTTGGCGACGTCGTGGTCGCTCCACAGGAGGGGCAGCGCGGGGACGCTGGCGATGAGGACGCCGCCGGGGCGGAGGAGGTCGCGCACGACGCGGGCGGCGGCGCGGTCGTCGTCGATGTGTTCGAAGACGTCGAGGAGGGTGATCAGATCGAAGGGGCCGGCGACGGGGAGCGCGTCGGGGAGGTGGCCGACGCGGACGTCGAGGCCGGCGGCGGCGCGGACGAGCGCGACGGTCTCGGCGTCGGGCTCGACGAGGGTGAGGTCGCCGAGGCGGGCGAGCGCGCGCGAGAGGAGGGAGTTGGCGCCGCCGACGTCGAGGATCTTCAGCGGGGCGCCGGGGCGCGGGGGCGGCGAGTGCTGCGCCGCGAGCTCGAGGATCAGCTCGCGCTTGGCGATCCGCCAGAAGTGGACGCCGTCGAGCTCGAGCCAGCGGTCGTAGGCGCTGCGATCCATATGGCGGTGCGGTCAGCGGCCGCCGCGTCGGCGCCGGTGCCACTCGATCTGCGCGGCGAGGCCCTCGCGCAGCGAGGTCCCCGGGGCGTAGCCGAAGGCGGCGGCGGCGGCGCTGATGTCGGCCCAGGTGTCCTGGACATCGCCGGCCTCGCGCGGGCGCGGGTCCAGGCGGAGGTCGCCGAGGAGCTCGCGCAGGGTGTCGAGGGCGTGGCGCAGGGTGACGCGGGCGCCGCCGCCGACGTTGAAGACGCCGACGACGTCGCCCTCGGTCGCGCGGACGTTGGCCTCGACGATGTCGCCGACGAAGGTAAAGTCGCGGGTCTGCAGGCCGTCGCCGTAGAGCTCGACGGCGCGGCCGGCGAGCGCGGCCTCGATGAAGCGGTGGAAGCCCATGTCGGGGCGCTGACGCGGGCCGTAGATGGTGAAGCAGCGCAGCGAGACGCAGGGGAGGCCGAAGTTGCTGCGGTAGAGCTCGACGAGGTGCTCGGCGGCCAGCTTGGTGACGCCGTAGGGGGAGAAGGGTTGGGTCGGGCTCGACTCGCGCATCGGCAGGGCGTGGCCCTGGCCGTAGACCGAGGAGGAGGAGGCGTAGACGAGCTTGCGCAGCGAGCGGCTGCGGCGCGCGGCCTCGAGGAGGCGCTGCGTCGCGGCGACGTTGTCGTCGAGGTAGGTCCGGAAGCTCTGCCCCCAGCCGGCGCGGACGCCGGCCTGGGCGGCCTGGTGGAAGATCACCGAGCGGCCCTCGACGAGCGGCTCGATCGGGCAGCTCGCGAGGTCGGCGACCTCGAGGCGGAAGCGGGGGTGGCCCTGAATCGCCGCGAGGTTGGCCTCCTTGTCGTGTCGCGAGTAGAAGTCGCTGAGGCGGTCGACGCCGAGGACCTCGTGCCCGAGCGCGAGCAGGCGCTCGCAGAGGTGCGAGCCGACGAAGCCGGCCGCGCCTGTCACGAGGCAGCGCAGGGGCGGAGCGGGAGGCTGGACCTTCTGCAAGGTGCGCTACTTACCACGCGGCCTCGCGGCGGCCAAGCAGCCGCGCTCCCCGCGGCGCGGCTTCTTCGGCGCTACGGAGGCTCTGGAGGGGGCGCGCCGAGGACCTCGCGGATCATGTAGATCGGCTTGCGCTGCGACTCGTGGTACGTGCGAATCACGAATTCGCCGACGAGGCCGAGGCTGACGAGCTGAATGCCGACCATGACGAGGAGGATCGCCAGGAGCAGCAGCGGGCGCTCGTGGAGGTCCTGGCCGAAGACCAGCTTGTCGACGGTGAGGTAGGAGGCGATGAGGAAGCCGGTGCCGCCGGCGACGATACCGATGCCGCCGAAGACGTGGGCGGGGCGGGTGGAGTAGGAGAGGAGGAAGCGGACGGTCAGGAGGTCGAGCGAGACCTTGGCGGCGCGGGTCAAG
>CAZMML010000764.1:0-2776 GCA_964567335.1 uncultured Nannocystis sp.
TCCGCTTCCTCGCCGCGGCGCATCGTGGGGCTGTGGGGCTCGCTGGTGGTGCTCGCGGCGTTGATGGCGGGGCTCGGCAACGTCGCCTTCGCGGCGGCGCCGCCGCAAGTGCTCGGCGTCGCGGAGGCGATCGCGGGCGGGGCGATCCTCGCGCTGGTGGCCCAGGTGATGATGCCCCACGCGTTCGAGGGCGGCGGGCGCTTCGTGCCGCTCTCGACCATCGCGGGCTTCTTGCTCGCGTTCCTGCTCTCGACCCTGGACCTCGGCGTGTAGCGCACCCGCGGAGGGCGAGACACCTGAAGAGGGGGGTCGCGCGGCTAGACAGGTCGGAGGGCGTCGTGCCAAGCTGGTGGAGATGGGTCGCGCCGTGCTCGTCGTCCTCTCGCTGGCGTGCTGCGGTCCGGCGGCCGCGCCAGCGCCCGCGTCTGCGCCGGTCCCCGCGCCCGCGCCGGCAGAGAAGCCTGCGGCGCCGACGCCGACGCCGACGCCGACGCCGACGCCGACGCCGACGCCGGCGGCGCTGGCGCCAGAGTCGACGGGCGAGTGCGCGGTCGACGTCAGCGGCGCCGCGAGCCCGTGGGCGAAGATCGAGCTGGCCCGGAGGTCCTGTCAGGACGCGCTGCTGCTGTCGACGCGGACGGGGATCGGGCTCTACACGCCGGACGCGCGGCTGCTGGCGCCGCTGACGGCGACGCGGGGGCGACACCTGCAGGTCCACGTCGAGGGGGCGGCGGGGTCGCTCTACTTCTTCGCCCAGGAGGCGCCGCGGCTGGTTCGCCTCGACCTAGCGAGCGGGGAAGAGAAGGTGGTGGCCGATCTGCCGAGCCTGGACCTGCCCTGCTTCGACGCGGGGGCGGACCCGGTGGCGTACATCCAGGCCGACAGGGAGCGCTTCCTCGACCCCGCGGCGGGCGTGCTCTGCCTCGACGCGCAGGACCGCAACGACAACATGATGAGCGCGGAGGTCAACTTCAAGGTCGACCTGGCGACGGGGAAGGTGACGCGGCGGGTGGTGACGCTCGACCCGGAGGGCTGCGAGGGGCCGAAGAAGAAGGTGAAGCTCGAGGCGCGGGCGTGCGACCCCTACACGCTCAGCGAGGGCCGCGCCGGGCCCGGGGAGGAGGACGGGCTCCGCGCGCCGGCGGGCGAGTGGATCTACCGCGGCCTCTCGGGGCTCGTGCCCGAGGGCGACTACATCTACGCGCTGGCGACGCTGTCCAAGGGGGACCGCACCTACGCGATCACGCCGGGCAAGCTGGTGCCCTTCACGCCGCCCCGTGAGGGCGCGGAGGCGAAGCTGCCCGAGGGCGCGTGCGAGGTGCCGGCCGAGTACGAGCCGCGCTGGATGCCGCGCTCGCCGGTGCTGCTGGTGCCCTACTGCGGCGGCGACCTGCTGATCGTGCGGCCCGAGCCGGCGCGCCTGCAGGTCATGACGGTGGACGGCTTCACGGCGCTGTAAGCGGGGCGGGGAAGAACAATCTGGGAGCTTGGTTCGTCGCCACCTGGGTTAGGCCGCGCGCAAGGTCTCCGCGAGCCGATCTTCCTCGCTGATGGCGATCACGGCCGAGAGCTCGCGCAAGCGGTCAAGGTCGGGCTCGCGGATCGACACGGAGTCGTCGAAGAGGGTGATCTTCTGCTCCGGCACTTGGGGGCTCGTGAGGTCGTACCAGCGCGTGAAGATCTCGTTGGCGATCGCGTGCGCGGAGGTTGGGTTGGCCGAGCCGAGCACCAACACCAGAGAGCCGCGTCGCCCTGCGTGAACGCGGTAGTCCACGCGCACCGGGCGGCCGCGCCGCCCGAAGACCTCGACGTCCTGCTCAAAGGGGAGCTCCCGCATCGAGAAGAGCTCCTCGACACGGTCCTTGAAGGCGGTCTCGAGGCTGCTCCGCTGGGTGAACATCAGGTCGGCCATGCGCAGGCAGGCCTGCGCGAGGCGGAGCACCGCGGGCCCGAGCGCTTCGCCGGGCTGGACGTCCAGCTCCAGAGCGCCGCCCCGCAGCGTCACCCCGTAGACGGCGAGCGTATCGGCCACAAAGCGCCGGCGCTTCTCGGAGAGCCAGGGCTTGAGACGGAGGTCGAGCAGCCACGCGGTCGTCTGACCCAGATCGGAGAGGACGATGCGGTGATCAAGGGAGATCTGGCGGTCATGCCGGATGAAGACGTCGATGAAGCTGCCGTCCGGGTACTGCAGGGCGGTCTGTAGGCAGATATCCGGTCCGGTCTCGTCGATGCTTCGGATCACGTCCTTGCAGATCTTCTGCGCCTGTTCGAGGGCGTTCATAGAACCTCCGTCGCAGGGTCGAGGCCCTCGCAGATCAACGCGCCACGGTGCGTGATCGAGGCCTGGTCGCAGAAGATGCGCCACACGTCCCGGAGTGACTTGCCCCGGAGCTCAGGCCGCGCCTTCACGTCGGCGTGTAGGTTTTGGGCCGGACAGCGCGGGGTCTTGAGCGCGTGCTTGTGGGTTCGGGTCGCGCCGGGGTGCTCCTGGCCGTTGACCTCGAGGCGACAGATCGGGCCGAGGCCGCGCGCGTGGACGTTGATCTTGAGCGCCTTGCGACGGGGCAGGTAGGTGGCGTTCAGGATGAGCTCCACGTTGGCGGTGTTGACGATCGGGATGTCGTCCGCGGTGAGTACGGGGTCCGTGCGCGGGTTGACCGCGAGGCGAACGTCGCCCTCGATCATTTTGGCCGGGAGATCGCGTAGCGCCTCAAATTCCGTGCGGTCCATGGGCTTGTGCGCAAGTACAGCATCGGGATCGCGCACGTGCAAGCCG
>CAZMML010000765.1:0-2774 GCA_964567335.1 uncultured Nannocystis sp.
CGAGCGCCGCCAGGGCGGCCCACCGGGCGCGGCTCATGTCCCGAGGTGCGGTGCCATGGTCGCCATGATCTGCGCATGGGCGTCGCGGAGCACCGCCTCCACCACCCCGTCGATGTGGGCGATCGCCGCCGGCAACGCCTCGCGTGAGAGCCCGGCCGCGCTGCGCGCCAGCCCGTAGACCTTGAGCTTCGGCTCCGTCCCGCTCGGCCGCAGCACCAGCCGGCAGCGATCCCCGCCGCCGGCCAGCTCGAGCGAGAGCACGTCGCCCGGCAGGTCTCGCACCGCCGAGCCAGTGGTGCGCGGCGTCTGCCGATCTTCGAAGGACACCCGCGCCATCCCGGCCACGCTCGCCGGCGGGTGCGCGCGCCAGGCCGCCATCATGGCCGCGATCGCCTGCCGCCCGGAGAGCCCGGGCGCCATCACGTTGAGGGTCTTCTCGCGGTGGTACCCGTGGCGGCACCAGATCCGATCCAGGTCGTCGAGCAGCGTCTCTCCGCGCGCGCGCGCCAGCGCGGCCGCCTCGGCCAGCAGGAGCGCCGCGATCGACCCGTCCTTGTCGCGGATCGCGTCGCCGCGGAGGTACCCGTGGCTCTCCTCGCACGCGAACACGATCGTCCGCTCCGGCTGCTCCGCCGCCATCCCCGCGTGGTGCTTGAAGCCCACGAGCAGGTCGTCCACCACCGCCACCCCGTGCTCCGCCGCGATCGCCGAGATCAGCGGCGTCGTCACCAGCGTCGTCAACACCCACGCGTTCGGCGGCGGGCTCGAGTTGCGCAGCACGTGGTCGGCCATCAGCACCCCGAGGCGGTTGCCGTCGAGCGCGACGAAGCCGCCGCCCGGGCCGCGGACGCAGGCCCCCAGGCGATCGGCGTCGGGGTCGGTCGCCAGCACCAGGTCGGCGCCCTCCGCCTCCGCCTGCTGGATCGCCATCGCCATCGACTCGGGCAGCTCCGGGTTCGCCGAGCGGACCGTCGAGAAGCGACCGCCGTCCGGGTCGCACTGGCGCTCCACTGGCAGCACCTCGATCCCCTTCGCCCGCAGCACTGGCAGCACGCTCGTGTGCCCGACCCCGTGGAGCGGCGTGAAGACGACCTTGAGGCCCGTCTCCCGCAGCGACGCCGGCGCCACCCCCTGCGCCAGCACGTAGGCGTGGTAGGGCGGGTCCGCCTCGGCCGCCACGCGCGCTGGGTCCAGCACGTGGATCTGACCGCGCTGCTCCGGCTGGATGGAGGGGAGGTCCGACACCGACAGGATCGCCCGCATCAGCGCCGCGTCGCGCGCCGCGAGCACCTGCGCGCCGTCGGGCCCGTAGATCTTGATCCCGTTGTCCTCGGGCGGGTTGTGGCTCGCACTCAGGACCACCCCGGCCCCGCAGCCGAGGCGCCGCACCAGGAACGAGAGCTGGGGCGTCGGTCGGGGCGCGTCGAGGAGCACCACCGTCAGGCCCCCGGCCGCGCACTGCTCCGCCACCGTCGCCGCGAACCGCCGCGAGTGCATGCGGGTGTCATAGACGACCGCGACCTGGGGTGTATCGCCCGCTTCGCGCATCGCCTGGACCAGCCCCTGGGCCGTCTCGCGGAGGACTACCTCATTAAAGCGGTTGGGACCCGGACCGACCTTCCCGCGGCGCCCGCCGGTGCCGATCGGGAGGACCTGGGAGAACGCGTCGAGGATCTCGCCGCGGGCCGCCGCCCCCTCGGACCCGCCCCCCTCCGCGAGCGCGACCAGCGCGACCAGCGCCTCCCGTGAAACCGCGTATCTCGGCTCGGAGAGCCAGCGCGACAGGTTTCGCTCGATCTCGTCGGGTAGGTCCAAGGCGCGTCCCCTTGCGGTCACGTGCGGATCTTACCTCAGACTTCTGCGCCGAGGTGAAATCATCTGCGCCGGGGCTACGTTTTATGGAACACTCGACGGCTGTCGGTTGTCCGACCGGGCCAGCACCACAAGGCGGGTTTATGGCAAGCCAGGATCCTCAGACTCACTCCTCCGCGCCCTCGCGCTCCCTGCTTCAGCGGCTCCGTCCCTTTCTGCGCCGCGACCTACGGGCGCGCGCGGCCTCTGCGGTCGTTGCCGCCACCATGATCAGCGGCCTGACCTGGCTCGGCACCTCCGCGCTCACGCGGATGGACAGCCCCGCCGCGCAGGACGTCCGGGTCGCCCTCGGCATCGAGGACCCCTGGGCCGTCTGCGACGGCCCGCGGATGCCGCGCTGCAGCTACGACGACCGCGAGCAGGCCGCCGTCGACCGCGAGTTCGCCGGCCAGCAGCGGATCCGGATCGCCATCCTCCACGAGCTGCGCACCCGCGTCGACCAGGGGCTCGCCAACCTCGCCGAGGCCGAGAAGATCCTCAAGACCCAGGCCGTCGACCTCAAGGGTGACCTCCTGGGCGGCCGCCGCGACCTGCACGAGCTCCTGCTGACCACCGTCGACCTGCGCCCGCTGACCACGCGCGACGAGGACGTCGCCCGCACCTCCGCGATCCAGGCCGCGGCCTTCGCCTTCGACGTCGACAACGGCAAGCTGGTCGCCGACGCCGGCCCGCTGCTGCGCGAGCTGACCGCCCAGCGCAAGCAGCTCGGCGAGCAGCTGGCCCGCATCGACCGCCTCGAGCGGCGCGACGGCAGCTTCGCGATCGACACCAACGGCACCGATCGCCAGGCCCTGTGGGCCGACCTCTTCAACAGCGACCCGTACGGCGACGGTGGGCAGCTCGCCGGCTGGGTCCTCAGCTCCGGCGGCGTCGGCAGCGTCTCGAACACCCTGTCGAACCTC
>CAZMML010000766.1:0-2773 GCA_964567335.1 uncultured Nannocystis sp.
GTGCGAAGGGAGGGACTCGAACCCTCACAGGTTACCCCACTAGATCCTTAGTCTAGCGCGTCTACCAATTCCGCCACCTTCGCGTGGGGGCACTTGGCTACCTGGCCTTGGCCAGGGGAGGGGTGTTTATCACGAGGTCTGGGGAGGAGGCAAGCTCTCGCCGACGATGTGGATCTTGAGGAGGTTCACAGACTTGTGCTCCTTGATCGGGTAGCCAAAGGTGATGACGATGCGGTCTCCGCGCACCAGCATCCCGCGGCTGAGGAGCACCCGGTCGATGTCGACGAAGACGCTGTTTCCGTGGGGGCTCGTCACCGAGAAGAGCACCGGCACCACCCCCCAGTACACCGCCAACGCCTGGTAGGTCGCCGGGTTGGGGGTGAACGCGAAGATCGGCACCCGCGGCCGGTAGTCGCTGACCAATCGGGCGATCCCGCCGGAGATCGTATAAGTCACGATCGCCTTGGTGTCCGGGAGGCTCTTGGACACCACCACCGCCGCCCGCGCGATCGCGTTGGTCGTGTGGCCGAGGTCGAGGTCCGAGGTCTCGCGCCAGTAGCGCTCGTTGCGCTCGATCGACCGGATGATCTTGTCCATCGTGTTGACGGCCTCGATCGGGTGCGCCCCGGAGGCTGTCTCTCCCGACAGCATCACCGCGTCCGAGCCGTCGAGCACCGCGTTGGCGACGTCCGACGCCTCGGCGCGGGTCGGCCGCGGGTTGCGGATCATCGAGTCGAGCATCTGCGTCGCCGTGATCACCAGCTTGCCGGCGCGGTTGGCCAGCTCGATGCCGCGCTTCTGGATCACCGGCACCTCCTCCGGCCCCATCTCCACCCCGAGGTCGCCGCGCGCGATCATGATCCCGTTGGCCACGGCGATGATCTCCGGCAGGTTGTCGACCGCCTCCGGCTTCTCGATCTTGGCGACGATCGGCACCACCCGACCGCACTCCTCCATCAGCGCCCGCGCGGCGAGGATGTCCGCCGGCGTCCGCACGAACGAGATCGCCACCAGGTCGACCCCCAGCTCGAGCGCGAAGCGCATGTCCTCCTTGTCCTTCTCGGTCAGCGAGGGCAAGGACATCCGCACCCCCGGCAGGTTGACCCCCTTGCGCGAGGTCAGCCGCCCGCCCGTCACCACCGAGGTCCGGATGTCCACGCCCTCGACGCCCTCGACGCGGAGCTCGAGCGCCCCGTCGTCGAGCAAGATCCGGTCGCCCGCCTTCACCTCGCGGGCCATCAGCGGGTAGTCCACCGTCACCCGCCCCGGCCCCACCTTGGCCGCCGGGTCCACGCAGAGCACCAGCGCATCGCCGGCCTTCAGATCGAGGCCCGGGTCCGGGATCTTCCCGACGCGGATCTTCGGGCCCTGCAGGTCGGCGAGGATCGCCACCGCGATGTCGCGAGCCGAGGCCTCCTGGCGGATCGTCTGGAACACGCGCGCGTGATCGTCGTACGAGCCGTGCGAGAAGTTGAGGCGCGCCACGTTCATGCCGGCGGCGATCAGCGCCCCGATCAGGTCCTGGCTCGCGGGTCCGATCGTGCAGACGATCTTGGCGCGGCGGATTGTGCTGAGCGACATGGCGCGGATGATGCCACGCCCGCCCGCGCGGAGGTACGCGCGGCGCCCGCGGCCCCCCGTGAAGGCGCCCGCGCGGCGTCTGGAGGGCCCCGCGCCCCGTCGCCAGCCCGCGGGCCCCGCGGTAAAGTGGTCGCTTCGGAGCCCCTCAATGCGCGCTTACTTCCCGCAGATTCTCCTCGCCACCTCGCTCTGTTTCGCCTGCACGGAGGACAAGGACCCGCTCGAGACCCACTCCGGCACCGACACCGGCGACCCCTCGGGCGACCCCTCGGGGAGCACCACCGCCTCCAGCGACTCGACGACCTCGACCTCCGGCGCCACCGACACGACCACCTCCACCACCTCCGGCGCCACCGACACGACCACGTCGACCACCTCCACCACGTCGAACACCACCACGACGGACACCACCACCGCCTCCACGGACACGACGACGACCTCCACCACCACCGGCAACCCGCAGGACCCGTGGGAGGCCGCGCGCCAGCTCTGCGTCGACACCATTAACATGTACCGCGCGACGATCGGCCTCCCGCCCTACGAGCGCTGGTTCGACGCCGAGACCTGCTCCGACGGCGAGGCCCAGAGCGACGGCCAGAGCGGCGTCCCCCACGGCGCCTTCGGCATGTGCGGCGAGTTCGCCCAGAACGAGTGCCCCGGCTGGCCCGCCCCCGCCGAGCAGTCGCTCCCCGGCTGCCTCGCCCAGATGTGGGCCGAGGGCCCGGGCGACGACTTCAACACCCACGGCCACTACATCAACATGTCCAGCGAGACCTACACCCGCGTCTCCTGCGGCTTCGCCGAGGGCCAGGGCGGCCTGTGGATGCTCCAGAACTTCCAGTGACGCGCGCCCCCGCGCTATCCTGAGGGCGTGCGCGAGCTCTTCGCCGTCACCTCCCCCGGCCTGGAGCCCCTCGTCGCCGCCGAGCTCCAAGACCTCGGCCTCGGGCCGGCCCGCGCCACCACCGGCGGCGTCGACTTCCGCGGCGACGCCGCCGCCCTCGTCACCGCGAACCTGCACCTCAGGACAGCGACCCGCGTCCTCGCCCGCGTCGCGTCCTTCCGCGCCGCGACCTTCCCCGAGCTGGAGCGCGGCCTCGCCGCCGTCGCCTGGGCGCGGCACGCCCCCCGCGGCGTCCCGCTCCGCCTCGCCCTCCGGGCGAGCGCGCACAAGTCCCGCCTCTACCACACC
>CAZMML010000767.1:0-2772 GCA_964567335.1 uncultured Nannocystis sp.
CGAGGACCGCGAGATCGAGGTCCGGATCCGCTACCGCAAGGAGGACCGCGAGCAGCTCTCGCAGCTGCGCGAGTTCAAGGTGCCGAGCGAGAAGAAGCCGGGCCAGGTGGTGCCGGTGCGGATCCTGACGGCCGCGACGGTGCAGAAGGGCGAGCAGGCGCTGGTGCGCAACGACAAGCGGGTGGCGGCGATGATCCGGCTCGAGGTCGACAACGAGCGCCGCCTCGAGACGCAGGACGCCCTGCGCGCCTTCATCGAGCGCTACCGCCTGCCGCCGGGGATCAGCTTCGACGCGGACCACGAGCGCCGCGAGATCGACGACCTCCGCACCGACATGATCGGGGCGATGGCGCTGTCGACGGTCTTCATCTTCCTGCTGATGGGCTTCCTCTTCGAGAGCTTCATCCTGCCGCTCTCGGTGCTGCCCTCGATCCCGCTCTCGTTCATCGGGGTGTGGTGGTTCCTGATGCTCACGGGGTCGCCGATCGACGCGCTGGCGGTGATCGGGATCCTCCTGCTGCTCGGGGTGGTGGTCAACAACGGGATCGTCCTCGTCGACTTCATCGGCAGCGCGCGGGCGGCCGGGCTCTCGCGCGAGGAGGCGATCGTCCAGGCGGGGATGCAGCGCTTCCGGCCGATCCTGATGACGGCGCTGACGACCGTCGGCGGGATGCTGCCGCTGGCGTTCACGACGCCCAACGGCGAGGGCCTCGACTACGGGCCCTTCGGCAAGACGCTGGTCGGCGGGATGACGACGGCGACGATCCTGACCCTCGTGGTCGTGCCGGTGTCCTACGCGTACTTCGACGACTTCCGCACCGCGGCGGCCGAGTGGACGCGCCGGATCCTGTGGCGCGGCCCCCGGGCGCGCTGAAGGCGATCATTCGGCGCCGCGGGTGCGCGCGAGGTTGGCGCGGAAGAGCGGGAGCGAGGCGTCGCCGGTGCGCTCGGCGATCGCCACGGCGGCGGCGTACTCGGCGGCGGCGGCGGCGCGGTCGCCCTTCTTCTCGAGCGCCTCGGCGAGGCTGTCGTGCGGGTTGGCGGACTCGGGGTAGAGGGCGACGCCGCGGCGGAACACGGCGATCGCTTCGTCGAGCTTGCCCTCGCCGAGGAGCTTGTAGCCGAACTGGTTGAGCGAGCCCTCGGGGATCTGGGAGGGGGTCCGAAAGCGCGTCGAGGTGCCGGCCCAGTGGGCCTCGAGCTTCGCCAGGGTGTCGGTGCCGTCCGGCGGCGGCTGCCAGCCGTCGAAGATCAGCTCGAGGCCGTGGTAGACGCTGCGATGGACGAGCGAGCCGTGGTCCTCGCGCGGCATCTCCTCGGCGCGCCAGCGCAGGGACGCGGGCGCGCCGGCGAGGAGCCGGGCGTAGGCGCGGTTGGTGTCGAGCTGCTCGCCGGGCTCGTCGCCGACGGAGACGTAGAGCGCCTTGTCGAGGTCGGGCTTGGCGCGGAAGAGGGCCTCGCTGCCGCGCCGCGGGAGCTCGCCGTCCCAGGCGGTGCTCGGGCTGACGGCGATGTAGGCGTCGAAGAGGTCGCCGCGGGTGTTGAAGGTGTAGAGCGCGAAGAGGCCCCCGAGCGAGTGGCCGATCAGGATCCGGTAGGGGGCGGTCGGGAGGCGCGCGTCGATCGCGGGGAAGAGCTCGCGGGCGAAGAAGTCGAGGAGCTTGTCGGCGCCGCCGCTGGTGGGGATCCGGTCGAGGTGGGTCGGGGTCAGGTCGCGCCCGCGATCGGTGTTGTTGAGCCCGACGACGGCGACCGGCGGCATGCGCCCCTGGCGGGCGAGGAACTCGACGAGGCCGGTGACGTGGTGGAAGTGGGCGTCGCCGTCGAGGAGGTAGAGGACGGGGTAGCGGGCCCCGGGATCATCGAGGCGGGGCTTGTAGACGAGGAGCTCGCGCGTCTCGCCGAGGATCTTTGAGTCGAGGGTGAAGCGCTCGCCGATCGTGATCGCGGCGGAGGCGGGTGCGGCGGGTGCGGCGGGGGAGGGGGAAGGAGAGACAGGCGCGGCGACGGGAGGGGGCGGCGTCTGGGCGGACGGGGGGGCGGCGTCGCAGGCGAGGGCGAGGAGTGCCAGAGTGGCGAGGAGGGCGCGCGCAGGTCGTCGGGGTCTCACGCGTCGAGTGTCGCACGCGCGCGGAGGTGTGTGCGGCCGCCTCGCTGCACGGACGCGACGATCGGCTGCGGGCTGGTGCGGCGGGGGGGCGCGGCGTATCGTCGGACGTGCCTCCGCTCCAGGTCGCGTTCGTCGTCTGCGCCGCGCTCGCGGCCCTCTGCTGGCTCCTCGCGGAGGTCTCCCGCGAGCACTCGTGGGTCGACCGGCTGTGGTCGCTCGCGCCGCCGGCCTACGTGGCGTGGTTCGCGGCGCAGGGGCAGCTCGACCTGCGGCTCGGGGTGATGCTCGGGCTGAGCGCGCTGTGGGGGGCGCGGCTGACCTACAACTTCGCGCGCAAGGGCGGTTACCGGCCGGGCGGGGAGGACTACCGCTGGGTCGAGCTGCGCCGGAGGATCTCGCCCGGTGTGTTCCGGGTGTTCAACCTGGTCTTCGTGGCGGCGTTCCAGAACGTACTGCTGCTGCTGCTGGCGCTGCCGGCCTGGTACGCGCTCCAGTCGCAGGCGCCGTGGGGCTGCCTCGACACGGCGGCGGCGCTGCTCTTCGTGGTCTTCCTGGTCGGCGAGACGATCGCGGACGAGCAGCAGTGGCGCTTCCAGCAGGCGAAGCGGGCGCGCGGGGGGGCCGCGCCGCACTTCGTGACGAGCGGGCTCTTCCGCTTCTCG
>CAZMML010000768.1:0-2767 GCA_964567335.1 uncultured Nannocystis sp.
TGGTCGCGTCGGTGGTGCCGACGCTGGAGGCGGTGCCGGTCGGGCCGGCGCTGGTCGTGGAGGTCGGCTCGTCGGTGGTCGCGCTCGCGGTCGTGGAGGTGGTCCCCTCGTCGGTGGTCGCGCCAGGGGTGGTCGAGGTGGTCGAGGTGGTCGAGGCGGTCGAGGTGGCGCTGTCCCCGGTCTCTCGCACGTCGTCTCCGCAGGCGAGGAGGAGGGCGGGGATGAACGCGGCGGCGGCGGCGGCGGCGGATGACTTCACGACGCCACGCTAGCACGTGGTCGCGCGCGGAGGAGCGCGAGGGCGGGTCCGCTCAGCGCTTGAGCACCTGGAGGAGGTTGCTGTAGGCGTCGGTCCAGAGCGGGTAGGGCTCGTCGCGCTCGACCTTGGCGGCGAAGGCGTTGACGAGGTCGGGGCTGGTGAAGTCGGCCTCGCTGCGGGCGAGGAGCATCCAGTCGCTCTGCCAGATCACGTCGTCGTTGCTCTCGGCGTCCTCGACGTACTCGACGTGGACGCCGAGGTGCTCGCCGATGCCGTACACGACGGGGGCGAGGTCGAGGTAGCGGTTCGAGATGTGGATCGCGAGGATCCCGCCCTGCCGGAGGTGGCGGAAGTAGAGCGCGACGGCCTCGGCGGTGAGGAGGTGGGCGGGGATCGAGTCGCTGCTGAAGGCGTCGACGGCGAGGACGTCGAATTCCTGCGGGTCCTCGCGCTCGAGCGCGACGCGGGCGTCGCCGATCGCGATCGAGACCTCGCCGGCGCAGCGCTTCAGGTAGGTGAAGTAGGGGGCGTCGCCGCTCGAGAGGGCGACGACGATCGGGTTGATCTCGTAGAAGCGGACGGCGTCGCCGCGGCGGCCGTAGCTGGCGAGGGTGCCGGCGCCGAGGCCGATCACGCCGAGCTTGAAGGGGAGGCCGGCGAGCCGGCGGGGGTGGCCGAGGATCGCCAGGCCGACGCCGCTGGCGGGGCCGTAGTAGCTGGTCGGGCTGCCGACGAGGTCCTCGCTCTTGAACTGGATCCCGTGGGTGATCCGGCCGTGGCGGAGGCGGACGTAGGGCTCGCCGCTCTCGCCGGTGGCGTCGTCGATGCGCAGGACGCCGAAGAAGTTGCGGGTGACGAGGAGGTTGTCCTCGAGCTGGTCGTTCATGTGGCGGCCGAGCGCGTAGACCAGCGCGGCCATGCCGAGCCCGGCGAAGAGGCCGCAGGGGAGCCAGAGCCACCAGCGCCGGATCTTGGGGATCAGGGTCCCCATCACCAGGGCGTAGCCGGCGATCAGCGCGACCGGCAGCTCCCAGAACTCGCGGAAGGCGAGCGGGGCGACGACGCCGGTGAAGATGCCGCCGGCGGCGCCGCCGGCAGAGACGATCAGGTAGAACTCGGTCAGGTGGGCCGGCGCGGGCTTGTTCCGCACGAGCTCGCCGTGGCACATCATGCAGTAGGCGAGCAGGGTGCCGAGGTAGATCGTGAGCTGGACGAACATGCCGGCGTAGACGCCCTTGAAGAGCGCCCAGGTCGCGGCGGCGGCGCCCGCGACCATCAGCGGGAGCCAGAAGGGGCGCTGGTAGCTGCGCTCGTACTCGAAGCAGAGGACGAAGGTGAGGAGGTAGATCGTCAGCGGCAGCATCCACAGGAAGGGGATCACCGCGACCTCGAGCGAGATCTGGTTGGTGGTCGCCAGGAGCATGGTGGAGGCGACGGCGGCGAGCGAGAACCAGAGCAGGCGCTGGCGCAGGGTGACCCGCCCGGCCCGCGGATCCTGCCCCGCGGGCCGCTCGAAGGCGGGGGCGCCTCCGGCGGCGCGGGCGCAGGCGCCGCAGAGCGCGGCGAAGGCGAAGAAGAGGAGCGACCACACCCAACCCTGGCCGGCGATCGGGAGCAGGGGCTCGAGGGCGAAGGGGTAGCAGAGCAGGCCGAGGAGCGAGCCGAGGTTGGAGAGGGCGTAGAGCCGGTAGGGCGAGGCGCCGGGGTGGACGCGGGCGTACCAGCTCTGCAGCAGCGGGCCGGTGGCGGCGAGGACGAGGTAGGGCGGGCCGACGGTGAAGGCGAGCAGGCCGAGGATCGAGAGGATCGGGCTGGCCTCGGGGCCAGGCTTCCAGGCGTCGGTCGGGCTGATCGGGCTCGGCCACAGGAGCGCCCGCACGAGCAGGAGCAGGGCGGCGAGGCCGAGGGCGGCGAGGTGGACGTCGCGCTGGCGGCTCGGCGCGAGGCGGGAGCTGAGGAGGTGCGCGTAGGCGTATCCGCCGAGCAGCAAGACCTGGAAGAAGAGCATGCAGGTCGTCCAGACGGCGGGGGCGCCGCCGAACCAGGGCAAGATCTGCTTGCCGAGGATGAACTGGACCAGGAAGAGCAGGAAGGCGCCGAGCCCGATCGCGGCGGCGAAGATCAAGGGGGAGGAGGTCGGGCGCTCTTTCTCGGACATGAAGGCGCTGAGATTACTGCAAACGCGGCGGGCGCCGAACGCCCGGGGCGGGGGCTGTCAAGGCCCCCGGCGCGCTGGCGCGCGCGTGCGCATGCGCGGAGTTTGCGGGCCAGCGTGAGGCTCCGCGAGGGATCTGCACTTCGAGGGGGTCTACCGGAGGGTTACTCTGTGTACATGCGAGCGGCAACTCTGACGGTGCTCCTGAGCCTCGGGATCGCGTGCGACCCGGCCGTGTCCTCGACCTCGGCGGCGACCGCGGCGCCCCCCCACCCGCCGGCGAGCAAGGAGGCACCGCCTCCGCCCGCGACGAAGATCGAGGAGACGAAGACCAACGTCTCCGGCGACCGCCG
>CAZMML010000769.1:0-2767 GCA_964567335.1 uncultured Nannocystis sp.
GAGGGCGCCGCCGCGGTCGTGGCGGCGCCCTGTCGCTTGGGCCAGGTGGTTGAGCCTGGCGCTACGGGAGCGGCAGCGAGACCTGCAGCTGCGCGGGGAGGACGAGCTCATGTCGGAGCAACTTCCCGTCCGACTGCAGGTAGAGCTCGTGCTCTTTACCGCCGACCTCGAACTCGAGCTCGAACTCCTCGCCGCTGCCGGGCATCGTCTTCTTCTCGGCCTCCTTGATCGTTGCGCCCGGGAAGGTGCGCTCGAAGGCGGCGCGGACCGGCTCGGGCAGCGCCTTGGGATCGATCGCGCACTCTGTATAGAGGATCGCGCCGTCGGGCTTGGCGTTGAGCTCGCAGCGCTGTTTGTCACCGGTCTCGACCTCGACCTCGAAGACGTGCCCGACGTCGGCGATCGACTCGCTCTCGTAGCGGACGATCTTGCTGCCGGGGAATTGCTTCTCCACGAGGCCGGTCACGCTGGCGGGGATCGCGGAGGCATCGTGGTGGTAGACGGCGAGGTAGCGGAGGGTGCCGTCGGCGTTCGCCTTGAGCTTGAACTTCTCGACCTCCTGGGCGCTGGTCGCCGCGCGGACCAGCTCCGGATCGAGGAAGCCGGGCGTCTTGGCCGGCGTGCTCGCGTTCGCCGCCGGTTCGGCCGGCTTGCCCGCGGCGCTCGGGGCGGGGGTTGGTTCGGGTCGGGTCGCCTTGGAGGCGCCGCCGTCACAGCCGAGGAGGACACAGGTGAGGAGCAGTGTGCCGCGGTAGAGCATGGTGCAGGAGCGAGTGTACACTGCGACCCCGTGCGCACGTCGATCCGCCTGGCCAGGGCCGCGGACCAAGAGGCGATCGCAAGGGTCCACGTGACCTCGACGCGGACGCTCTGCGCCCGGGCGTATCGGCCCGCTGAGCTCGCGCGCTGGCTCTCCGTCGACCCAGGTCTCTACCGGCGCCTGCTGGAGACGACGACGGTCTTCGTTGCGACCCAGCGGCGCGAGGTGGTCGGCTTCGTGGCTGTATCGCTGGCGGGACGCGAGATCAGGGCGCTCTACGTCGATCCACGTTGCGCGGGACAAGGCGTTGGGGCCCAGTTGCTCGGCCGGGCCGAACGGAGCGCGCGCGCGTTCGGCCTGCGCGAGATCTGCCTGGCGGCGACCCTGAACGCGGTAACCTTCTACAAACGTTACGGTTGGGAGAGCGTCGCCGAGATTCCCGGAATAAAGCCATGTAGGATCAGAATGGAGAAGAAATTGCTCTATAGCTGAGAAGGTTTGACAAATTTTTGAAGCAGCGTTTGACAAACGTTGTACAATCGGCTACGGTACTCCTCGTCCCCTCACGCAGTGGACAGGCAATCTTTGTACAAGGAGAACGGCCGTGAAGAGCGCTCTCGACTCAACTGACGCCCTGGACCTGCTGGGCATGTACTTCCGCGACCTTTCCGGCATCGACGTGATGAGCAAGGAGGAGGAGCTCGCGGCCTCGGAGCGGATCGCCAGGCTGAGGGTCGGGTACTGGCGCGCGCTACTCGGCTACGCAGGTTGGCAGCGGTCGATCCTGGACCTGGCGAGCCAGCTCCTGCCCGCCGAGACGCGGCCCGCTGCGCTCTCCAAGCTGCAGAGGCTCCTGCGCGGGCGGACGAAGACGGTCGCGGGGGCGCTTGAGGCGGCGTTCGCCGAGGCGGCCGATGCGCTCGCCGAGGTCGACGTCGACGGCGTGGTGTCCGACCGGGTCCTCGCCGATCTGATCGGGGCCGAGGCCGGGCGGCCGGTGATGTCGCTGTCGGCGTCGCTCCCGGCGGCGGGAGATCCCGAGTTCGCGCGCTACGCCGCCGCGTGTCGGCGGGCCCACCACGCGCTCGTGACGGCGAAGCAGGCCTTCGTTCGGGCGAACCTGCGGCTCGTCATCGCCATCGCGCGACGCTTCGCGCGCGGGCAGATGCCGCTCCAGGATCTGATTCAGGAGGGCAACCTCGGGCTGATCAAGGCGGTCGACCGCTTCGATCCGCGTCGCGGCTTCCGCTTCTCGACCTACGGCAGCTGGTGGATCCGGCACTCGATCACGCGGGCGATCGCCGACAAGAGCCGGACGGTGCGGCTCCCGGTGCACCTCTGCGACACGGCCTCGAGGACGGCGCGGGCGAGCCGCGAGTTCGAGAAGCTGCACGGGCGCCCCCCGACCGACGACGAGCTCGTCGCGCTCACCGGCGTCAGCGCCGATCGGCTCGCGCGCTTGCGACGGACTTGGGTCGAGGCGCCCGTGAGCCTCGACGAGCCGCTGGCGGGTCACGAGGGGCTGACGCTGGTCGACGCGATCGAGGACCGAGAGACGCCGGAGCCGGGCCTCGAGCTGGACGCCGAGCGTCTGCGTGCGGGGCTCGAGGAGGTGAGGTCGTTGCTCGGACCGATGGAGGCGGAGATCCTGCGCCTGCGGATCGGCGACGACGAGGCGCCGGGACAGACGCTGAACGAGATCGGCGAGCGCTACGCGTTGTCGCGGGAGCGGATCCGGCAGCTGCAGGAGAAGGCGCTGGTCAAGCTGCGGAGCGGGATGCGCCGGCTCGCGCTGCTCGAGTAGCGGCTCACGCGGCGCCGAGCAGGGCGCTGAGCCGTCGGGTCTCGGCGGCGATCGTGCGGCGCAGCGGACTGCTGTCGTGAAGGACATGTCTGATGCGCTCGATCTGCTCCAGGACCGTGCGTGCGGCCGGGATGCGTGGTCCGCGTCCGACGGCGCCGCGGTCCCGCAGCGTCCGTTTGGCGCGGACGAGCTGCTGCGCGAGC
>CAZMML010000770.1:0-2760 GCA_964567335.1 uncultured Nannocystis sp.
CGGCGTGGGCCGACGTGATCCCCTACGAGATCGCGTGCGGCATCTCGAAGCGCGTGCCTCGTCGCTGAGGCGTCAGGGCTTCGGCGCGGGGGTCGCGGGCGCGGCGGGGGTCGCGGGCGCGGCGGGGGTCGCGGCGGCGCCCGCCGCGGGGTCGGCCGGCGGGGTGCCCTCGGCCGGAGGCGCGCACTCCTCGGCGCCGACGTAGTCGGGGTGGCAGGGGTCGCTGATGTCCTGCACCTGCTTGGTGGCGGCGGCGCCCGGGGCGCGGGGGAGCTTCTTCCACGAGACCTCGGTGCGGATGAAGCTGGAGGTGTTGCCGGCGTCGTCGGTCCGCTTGTCGCTGGTGTACTGGACGAGGAAGTGCTCGTCGGTGGCGAAGAGGATCTCGGAGGTCCCGCCCTTCTTGACCTCGTGGCTGCCGGAGGTCGTGGTGGTCACCTCGGTCTCGGCGTCGTCGGCGATCAGCTTGACCACCGTGAGGGCCGGCTCGCCGGTGCGGTAGAAGCCCTCGACGCGGGTCTGGACGGCGCCCTCGACGTAGCGGCCGAGCTTGCCCTGGCGGCCGCGCTTGCGCTCGTCCTTCCAGTTGTCGCCGACCTTGAGCGCGCGCGTGGGGACGGCGACGAAGGCGGTCTCGAGCGAGTCGAGGGCCTGCTGCAGGACGGCGCGGAGCTCGTCGGAGAGGTCGCTCGGGAGGTCGGGCATGTAGATGATCTTGCCGACCTCGTCGACGCTGAAGTCGACCTCGAGGCCCTGCAGCTGCTCGCTGGCCTTGCGGTTGAACTCGGCGACGCTGATCGGGATCCCGGGCGGGAGGCTCCAGCGGACGGTGACGCCGCGGAAGCGCGAGGTGACGCCCATGCCGCCGTGCTCCGAGTCGGGGCCGCGGACGGTCAGGGTGAGGTCGAAGGAGAAGTGGTTGGTCGCGCTCGAGGAGCTGCGGGCGTCGCGGATCGTCTGGCTCTGGCTGACGCGGCCCTGGTAGACCTGGCCCGGGGTGAGGTCGTAGGTCAGGGTGACGCCGGCCGCCGGAGCCTCGACGGGGGCGAGCGTGGGTCCTCGCTTGCACCCGAGCGGGGCGGCGAGGAGGAGGGCGGCGAGGAGAAGGCGGGCCGGGCGACGCATGGCCCGGAACATACGCGAGGGGCCGCGCCCGCGACAAGCCCGCCAGGAGCTCAGTCGCGGGTCGCGGCGGGGACGGCGGCGGCGGCCTCCTCGCTGCGCCGCTGCTCCGCGAGCTCGAGCTTCTGGCGCTCCTGCTCCGGGTCGGGGGGGCCGACCGGCCGCTCCTGGAAGAAGGCCTGGTCGGGCGGCAGGCTCGAGTCGCGGACGTGGACGACGACGCTGCGATCCAGCTCGGAGGGCAGGTAGCCGGTCCACCCGGCCGGGAGGGCAGGGGAGACCCACTCGAAGAGCCAGCGGGCGTCACGGGGGGCGAGGTTGACGCAGCCGTGGCTGCGGCGGCGGCCGAACTGGTCGTGCCAGTAGGCGCCGTGGAGGGCGTTGTGGCCCTGGAAGAGCATGACCCAGGGGACATGTTCGACCATGTAGGGCTTGTCCTCGTAGTCCTGGTTGGCCATCGTCATGCTGGCGACCTTGGCCCAGATCGGGTAGTTGCCGCGCGGGGTCGGGGAGTCCTTGCCCGACGAGACCAGGGTCGCGAAGACGGGCGTCGCGCCGCGGTAGGCGACCAGCACCTGCTCGCCGACGTCGACGTCGATCCACTGGTCGTCGCCGCTGGCGACCCGGTTGTCGCGCAGGACGCCCTCCGGGATCTCGGTGATCACGACCTCGGCGAGGTTCTTGGCCTGGACGAAGCGGCCCTCGCCGATCTTCCACCAGCGCTCGGGATCGGCTTCACCGGTCTCTTCGAGCAACGGGACCCGGGCGCGCAGCGGCAGGGTGTCGATCTGCGCGGCCTTGGCGGCGGCGTCGTCCAGGACCGGGGTCTTGTCGCGTAACACCCACGCGAAGGCGGGGCCGGGCGGGAGCGCGCCTTCGAAGCGGACGCCCTGCCACGCGGATCCCTGGCCGAGCCAGCCGATCGCCGACTTGGCGACGTACTGCCCGTCGACCGTCTCGACGTAGGCGACGCCGCCGACGTCGAGGGTGCGGGCGACCGCGAGGTTCATGCCCTCGGCGAGCGTCCGCGTCGGCGTTCCGGCGGCGATGGCGTCGACCGAGGCGTAGAGCCCGGCGCCGTCCTCGCGGACCTTGGTGTAGTCGTAGGGCAGCCGGCGGTCCTTGGTCATCCGCTCGGCGAGCGCGTGGCCGAGGGCCGGCGCCTCGCGGCCGGGCCGGACGTGCTCGGAGCAGACGTAGCCGTAGGGGTAGACGGCGTACCAGGGCTTCCCCTTGCAGCCGCCCTTGTCGCGGCTCTTGACCTGGCCGCGGACGATCAGGCGGGTCCCCTTGGCGAGGGTGGCGACGCGCTTGCTCGGCGCCCACGGGCGCACGCGCACGCCGGTCTCCTGCCAGTGCGTCTCGACGATCGCGGCCGAGGCGGCGGTGACCGTGATGCCCTCGCGCGCCTCGTCGATCGGCTCGATCCGGCCGACGGCGCCGATGCAGCGCAGGGCGATCAGGGTGGCGAGGAGGGACACGGGGGGACGCTACCACGACGGCCCGCCGGGGCCGCAAGTCGATCACGCGCGAGCGGCCGCCCCCATTCCAGGCCCGCGGGCCGCCCGGCGAAGGGGCAGGCGGGGGATGCCGAAGCTCACGCGCAGGGGGCGCGGCGCAGGCCAGTCGCCTGGTAAG
>CAZMML010000771.1:0-2758 GCA_964567335.1 uncultured Nannocystis sp.
TCGCCGTGAAGATCATCGCGGGCCAGCAGATCCCGCGGTAGAGCCGGCGCTCCATGGTCGCCAGGAGCGCGGAGATCTCGGGGCTCGCGTGGTTCTCGACGTGGTAGACGTAGAGGCGGAAGATGTAAAAGAGGCCGGCGAACCAGGTGACGACGCCGACGATGTGGAACGCCTTCAGCCAGAGGTCGAGCACGAGCGCAGGATAGCCCGACCTTCGGCTAGGTGCCCGGGGTGTGGCCGAAGATGTGGATGTGGAGTCGCTCGCCGAGGCGGAAGCCGCGGGCGAGGCAGACGGGGACCAGGCGATGGTAGGCGGCGCGGAGGAGGGCAGGGTCGGTGCACTCGGGCATCAGGAAGACGCGGGTCCGCTCCGCGGGCTCGATGGCGAGGTCGCCGAGGAGGGCCTCGACCTCGGCGAGATCGGCGGCGAGGGCGTCGGTCCGGACGACGAACTTGAGCTGCCAGGGGTGGCGCGCGAGGAGCTGCGCCAACACGGGGCGCTGGAGTCGACGCGCCTCGTGGCGTTCGGCCCATAACGGGTCCCGCCCGGTGGGTGTGCTGTGCGCGAGCTTGGGGCTGAGGGAGAGGAGGTCGCACTCGAGATCCGTGAGCTCGACGGTGCCGGCGGTCTCGACCGTGACGTGGTGGTCGGCGCTCCGGAGCCGGCGGGCGAGGGTGGCGACTTCTGTATAGAGGAGTGGTTCACCGCCGGTGAGGACGACGTGCCGGGGTCCGGCGGCGCAGAAGGCGACGAGGTCGTCGAGGCTCGTGCGCTCGCCGCGTGGGGTCCAGGAAGTCGCGGGCGAGTCGCACCACGCGCAGCGGAGGTTGCATCCCGAGACGCGGATGAAGGAGCTGGGGACGCCGACGAGGGAGCCCTCGCCCTGAAGGGAGGTGAAGCGCTCCTGGATCGGCAGGTAGCCGGTCACGGGGGTGGGCTTTAGCGCACTTGCCGAGGCAGGGCCAGGGGGTGATACCCTCTCGCCCGCGATGCAGACCGCGCGGACGAAGATTGTGAGCGTGCTTCAACAGGACCCGCCGCGCTCCGGCGTGCGGGTGAAGGGGTGGGCGCGCACCATCCGGGACAACAAGCAGGTGGTCTTCCTCGAGCTCAACGACGGCTCGAGCTTCGCGAGTCTCCAGGTCGTGTGCGGCCCGGGGCTCGAGAACTTCGAGCAGGTGCGGAAGCTGACCACGGGGAGCGCGCTCGAGGTGGTGGGGGAGCTGGTGGCCTCACCCGCCGCGGGGCAGCGGGTCGAGCTCAAGGCCACCTCCGTGCTCGTCGTCGGCGTCGCCGACGCGAGCTTCCCGCTGCAGAAGAAGCGCCACGGCTTCGAGTTTCTCCGCACGATCTCCCACCTGCGCGCGCGGACCAACACCTTCGGGGCCGTGTTCCGCGTCCGTAGCGCGCTGGCGCAGGCGGTCCACGAGTTCTTCCAGGCCCGCGGCTTCGTGTACGTGCACACGCCGATCATCACGGCGTCCGACGCCGAGGGCGCGGGGGAGCTCTTCCGGGTGACGACGCTCGACCCGGCCAAGCCGCCGAGGGCGGCGGATGGGGCGGTCGACTGGCACGAAGACTTCTTCAGCCGCCCGACCTTCCTCACCGTCTCTGGTCAGCTCAACGGCGAGACCTTCGCCATGGGGTTGTCTGACATCTACACCTTCGGGCCGACCTTCCGCGCGGAGAACTCCAACACCTCGCGGCACGCGGCGGAGTTCTGGATGATCGAGCCGGAGATGGCGTGGTACGACCTGGAGGACGACGCCGCGCTCGCCGAGGCCTTCGTCAAGCACCTGATGCGGACGGCGCTGGAGCGCTGCGGCGAGGACCTGGCCTTCTTCAACAAGCAGATCGACACGGGGCTCATCGCGCGGCTCGAGCATGTGCTGGGCGCGGAGTTCGAGCGCATGACCTACACGGAGGCGGTCCGGCGGCTCGAGGCGAGCGGGAAGTCGTTCGAGTATCCGGTCCACTGGGGCGCGAACTTGCAGGCCGAGCACGAGCGTTACCTGACCGAAGAGGTCATCGGTCGGCCGGTGTTTGTGACCGACTACCCGCGCGCGATCAAGGCGTTCTACATGCGCCGCAACGACGACGGGCGCACGGTGGCGGCGATGGACCTGCTCGTGCCGAAGATCGGCGAGCTGATCGGCGGCTCGCAGCGCGAGGAGCGGCTGGATGTCCTCACCGACGCGATCGTCTCCTCGGGCCTCGACCCCGAGCACTACTCCTGGTACCTCGACACCCGACGCTTCGGCACAGTCCCGCACGCGGGCTTCGGACTCGGGTTCGAGCGACTCATCATGTACGTGACCGGGATGGAGAACATCCGCGACGTCATCCCCTTCCCTCGCACCCCGCGGACCTGCGACTTCTAGAGCCAAGATCGCTGTAGCCCGAACGGAGAGATCGTGTGCGAGCGCCTCGAAGAGCAAAAAGACGTGGAGATTCGAGAGGTTAGAGAGGTGTGACGGAAATACCTGGCGACCCTCTGGCGCAAACGCTAGCCTTACTACTCAGGCACAGGGACCCTCGAGACGCCGGCAAACAAGGGACAAGACCACGGAAACGGCCATGAAGTTTTGCACACCATCTGCGTCCAAAAAGGTGCCCGGTCTCGTGCCGTGGTCGAGAACGCAACCTTGGTTAGTCTGAGGAAGGATTTATCCCTATGTACCTCCGGAGAAACAAAGTTCGATGTGGTGAGTCGCGCAGGACGTACTTGTCCATCGCGCACAACGTGTGGTGGTCCGG
>CAZMML010000772.1:0-2758 GCA_964567335.1 uncultured Nannocystis sp.
CCCGGTCTACGCGACCCTCCCCGCCGCCACGGGCGCCCGCGCGGCGCTCGTCGACTCCCTCGTCGGCGCCCCCGAGCCGACCGCTTCGGCGGCCCTCTCGGCCTTCGGCCTCGGCGCGGCCGGCGGCCTCGCGCTGGGCTGCGCCTGGGTCCTCGTCCTCGCCGCCCTGCGCCCGCGCCCCAGCCGGGCGCAGCGCCTGGGGTGGGCGCTCCTCGGCGCGCTGCTCGCCGTGTGGCTGATCCTGCGCCTCGGCGTCCCCGCCCGGATCGGCGGCGCCGACCGCCTCGAGGCGATCGCCGCGATCTTCGCCAGCCTCGGCGCAGGCGGGCTGCTCGCCGCGCTCGGACTCGCGGCCCAGCCGACCAGCGAGGCCCCCGGCTGGCTCGATCGTCTGCCGCGCGCGCGCCTGCGCTGGCCGCTCGCCGGCCTCGTCCTGACCGCCGCCGGCCTCATCGCCGCCGATCGGGTCGTCGGCCTCGGCTCCTACGCGGCCGCCCACAACGCCCTGCGGGTCATGGCGCTCGTTGTCCTCGTCCTCACCACGCGGGCGGCGGCGCGCCTCGCCGGGCTGCCGCCCGCCCCCCGGGTGCTGCGCTTCGGCTTCGCCGCGCTCGCCGCCGGCGCGCTCGCGTGGGCCCTCGCCCGCGTCGGGCCCGACCACGACGTCCTCGCCGATCTGCTCGCGCGCCCCTTCTCTGGCACCCCGCTGCGCTTCATCCGCGCCCTCAGCGACGTCGATCGCGACGGCTACGCCGCGATCCTCGGCGGCGGCGACTGCGTCCCCTTCGACCCGGCGATCCACCCCTTCGCCGCCGACATCCCCGGCAACGGCGTCGACGAGAACTGCCGCCTCGGCGACGCCCCGGCGCCGCCGCCGGTCGACCGCGACCCCCCGATCCCGAGCGAGCCCTCGCCGATCAGCGTCGTCCTGATCACCATCGACACCGTACGCGCCGACCACACGAGTTGGGGCGGACCGCGCGACACCACCCCGCGGATCGCCCGCTGGGCCAAGACCGGCACGATCTTCCAGCGCGCCTACACCTCGGGCTCGTGGACCAGCCTCGCGCTCTCCTCGCTCCTCCACGGCGTCTTCCCCCGGCGGCTCACCTGGGTCGCGCACGTCGAGACCAACCGCTTCCGCCTCCTGCGCCGCGCCGGGGAGCACGACCTCCGCCCCGGCGAGCGGCTCAAGCTGATGTTCGGGCTCCCGAACCATGATCCGCACCAGCCGCTGCAGACCTACCTGCACCGCCGCGGCATGCACACGATGGCGGTGATCGACGACGGCTCGACCGGCTTCCTCGACGTCTCGTCCGGCGCGTACCCCGACTTCGATGAGTACATCGAGGTCTCGGGCAAGGCCGTCGACAAGGCCGTCAGCGACGCCGCGATCAAGCTCCTCAAGGCCCAGCGGAAGGACCGCCCCTTCTTCCTGTGGACCCACTACTTCGGGCCGCACGTCCCGAGCCGCGCGCACAAGGGCGTCCCGGACTTCGGAGACAGCGTCGCCGACAAGTACGACCACGAGATCGCCTACACCGACAGCCAGGTCTACCGTCTGCTCAAGCAGATCGAGGCGATGCGCAAGGAGCACCCGATCGCCGTCATCATCACCGCCGACCACGGCGAGCTGCTCGGGCGCAAGCGCAACCACGGCGTCAGCGTGCGCGAGGACGACCTCCGGATCCCGATGATCGCCCGCGGCCCGGGGATCCGCCGCGGCGAGTCGAACGCCCTCGTCAGCACCGTCGACATCATGCCGACGATCCTCGCGTGGACCCAGACCCCGGCCCCGGAGGGCCTCGACGGCATCGACCTCGCGCGGCTCGCCGCGGATCCGGACCTGGCCGCGGACCGGATCCTCTTCGGCGAGACCTGGCGCTTCACCGCCGACGGCGAGGCGACGCACAACATGGTCGCGGCCTTCGACGGCGAGCTGAAGCTCGTGTGGGATCTGCTCGACGAGGACCTGACCGTCCGTACCCAGCCCAAGGAGCGGCACCAGAGCTACGACACTCCAGGGGTCGCCCGCCTGCAGGCGGCGCTCGACGCCTACCTCGAGGTCACGGGGCCGCCGCGCTTCGTCGACTGACAGGAGGCAGGGACCAGGGCGCGCGCCTTCAAGCGCGCACCGACGCGCCACGGTGTGTGTATCTCCTTCTGCGACTTGTCCGTGGAGGTCAAAAATGCGGGCTCGCGCCCACGATCCGGCCCGCGGGCCGTTCGCCGCCGTGGTGACCTCGCGTTACCCTCGAGACTCCCGTGCGCGACGAGTCGCCTGCCATTGACACGAGGACCGACGACCCCCTGGGTCCGGTCGAGGTCGATCCGGTGGACTTCGTCCGCCTCGGACGTTACACGGGGCTTACAAGGATCGGGCGCGGCGGGATGGGCACCGTCTACGCCGGCGTCGACGAGCAGCTCGGGCGACGGGTCGCGATCAAGGTCCTCGCGCGGGGCGGGAGCCAACCGGAGACCCAGGCCCGGCTCCTGCGGGAGGCCCAGGCGCTCGCCCTGCTGTCGCACCCCAACGTGGTGGCGATCCACGAGGTCGGCGAGTCCGAGGGCCGCGTGTACCTCGTCATGGAACACATCGAGGGCGCCACGCTACGCTCGTGGCTGGCGGCGAAGCGGCGCCCGCTCCCCGAGATCCTCGACGTCCTGCAGCAGGCCGCCGCCGGCCTCGCCGCGGCGCACGCGGCCGGCCTCGTCCACCGCGACTTCAAGCCCGACAACGTGATGGTCGGCGCCGACG
>CAZMML010000773.1:0-2749 GCA_964567335.1 uncultured Nannocystis sp.
CATGATGATCGACGGCCGCTGGCAGGAGGCCGAGGTCGTCGAGCTGCAGGCGGCCCGCGCGGCCTACGAGGACGCGCTCCACCGCAAGGTCGATCCCGCCTTGCTCGAGAAGGCCGCCGGCAACCGCTTCTCGGCCCGTGTCTTCCCGATCCCGGCGCGCGGCGTCAAGGAGATCATCGTCTCGTACTCGGAGGAGCTGACGTCGAGCAGCGCGCCGTACCGCGTCTATCTCCGCGGGCTACCCCAGCTCCAGGACCTCGACGTCGAGGTGGTCGTGCCCAGGCAAGGCGGCGGCGTCGAGAAGACCGCCGTGAAGAAGCAGAACGTGATGCCGCAGACCGATCTCGAGCTGCAGACGCCGCGGCGCGCACCCGAGGCGGGGCTGCGCTTCGATCGCCTGGCCGTCGCCCGCATCGCGCCGGACGTGAAGCTGCCGCAGGAGCCGCTGACCGGCGTGACGCTGCTCTTCGACACGAGCGCGTCGCGGGCCCTCGACTTCCGCGGACAGGTCGCGCGCCTGGTCAAGCTCATCGTCGAGCTGCGCGCGAGCAACGGCGGCGACTTCCCGCTGACGGTCGCGGCCTTCGATCAGGGGGTCGAGATCGTGTTCGCGGGGCCGGCGAGCAGCTTCACCGGCGACGCGGTGCAGGCGATCCTCGCCCGCGGGCCGCTCGGCGCGTCCGACCTCGCGGGGGCGCTGCGGTGGGCCGGCGCGTCGAAGGTGCACCCGCGCGTGATCGTCGTCAGCGACGGTGTGTCGACCGCGGGCGAGACGGAGCTCGGAGAGGTGCGCAAGGTGGCCGCCGAGCTCGGGCGCGCGGGCGTGCAGCGGATCGACGCGGTCGTCGACGGCGGGCTGCGCGACGAGGCGCTGCTGCGCGCGCTCACGACGTCGGGGCTGGCGAACGCCGGCGTGCTGGTCGACGCCCGGCTGCCGGCGCCGCTGATGGCGTCGCGGCTGACGCGGGCGACGCTGGCCGACGTGGCCGTGAAGGTGCCGGGCGCGGCGTGGGTGTGGCCGCCGACGCTCGACGCGGTGCAGCCCGGCGATCAGTTCCTCGTCTTCGCCGATCTTCCGGCGGGCCAGCCGATGCGGGTCGAGCTCGGCGCCGGGGGCGACGTGCGGGAGGTGTCGTTGCAGACCAGCTCGCGCCCGCTGCTCGAGCGCGCGTGGATCCGCGCCAGCATCGCCCGCCTCGACGCCATGATGGGCGAGCCGGCCAACGAGAGCGCCTCCGCGAAGGCGGGGATCAAGCAGCAGATCATCGAGATGTCGACGAAGTACCGCGTGCTGTCGGATTACACGGCGCTGCTGGTGCTCGAGACCGAGTGGGACTATCAGCGCTTCGGCATCAGCCGCACGGCGCTCGCGGACATCCTGACGATCGGCCCCGAGGGGATCGCGGTGGTCGATCGCAATCGGCCGCCGGAGAAGACGAATACCGCGTTCATCCAGCCGGAGGAGCCGACGAGGACGCGCGACGCCAAGATGGCGCCGAGGGACGAGGAGGCGCGGGGGCCGATGAAGGCCGAGCCGGCGGGGGAGATGAAGATGGACGACCGCGCCCCCGCGCCGGCGCCGGCGCTGGCGCCGCTTCCAGGCGCGCCGGCGACGCAGGAGGCTGCCGCGCCGCCGCCCGCGGACTTTGCGGAGCCCGCCCGGATCGAGGCGCCGGAGGAAGAAGACCGCCCGATGCGCGCGGACAAGAGGTCGATGCCCAAGCCGACCTCGGGCGGCGCCCCGCGGATCGTCCGCGGGGACGTGGACGATCCGCTCGAGCGCCTGCCGACGCGGCCCGTCGCGCCGATCACACCGCCGCAGGATCCGTCGCTCGTGTACCGACCGCCGACGACCTTCGAGCAGCCGAAGTCGGCCGACGCGTGGGAGGGGAGATTCGCCGAGGTGATGACGGAGTTCCGCGCGGGTCGGCCCGCCGACGCGATGGCGAAGGCCCAGGCGTGGCGCGAGTCGAACCCCGGCGACGAGCTGGCGCTGCTGGCGCTGGGCGAGGCGGCCGAGGCCAAGGGCGACATGGTGCTGGCCGCGCGGGCGTACGGGTCGCTGATCGATCTCTTCCCGGGGCGCGCGGACATCCGGCGAATGGCCGGCGAGCGGCTCGAGGCGCTCGGTGAGGCGGGTCTCTTGTTGGCGATCGACACCTACAAGCAGGCGGTCGCGCAGCGGCCGGATCACCCGGCGAGCCACCGACTCTATGCATTCGCGCTGGTGAAGGTCGGCCGCTACGCGGACGCGTTCGCGGCCGCGCTCGCGGGGGCGCGGCGCAGCTACCCGTGGGGGCGCTTCGCCGGGGTGCAGCAGATCCTCGACGAGGACCTCCGGCTCATCGCGGCCGCGTGGACGGCGGTGATGCCCTACGACAAGGAGCGGGTCGACGCGCTCGCGGCGGCGGGGGTCCAGCCGGACACCCAGCCGACGCTGCGCTTCGTGCTCAACTGGGAGACCGACGCCAACGACGTCGACTTCCACATCTTCGACGGCCGCGGCGGACACGCCTATTACAGCAGCAAGTCGCTGCCCTCGGGCGGGTGGCTGTACGCCGACGTGACCACGGGATATGGCCCGGAGTGCTTCACGATCCAGGGCCCGGCGACGGCGTACCCCTACGTGTTGCAGGCGCACTATTACAGCCGCGGTCCGATGGGCTACGGGATGGGCAAGCTCGAGGCGATCGAGCACGACGGCAAGGGGAACCTGACGATCAAGGAGCACCCCTTCGTGAGCATGAAG
>CAZMML010000774.1:0-2747 GCA_964567335.1 uncultured Nannocystis sp.
GCTCCGCCGGGAGGGGCCGCAGCACGCGACCCCGGAGCTGCCCTGCGCTGATCCGCTGCATCTCGCGTCACTCCTCGAGGAAGTCGAGGTCGCGCCCGAAGGTCTCCTCGAGCGACCACACGCTGACCAGCGCGACCGCGAAGCAGATCGCGCCGACCGCCAGGGCCGCGCCGACGTCGCCGAGCCCCGGGCGCAGCGCCTGGAAGCCCGCGGTGAGGATCGGCACCGCCCCGCGCACGAAGTTCGGCACCGTCGTCGTCGCGGTCGCGCGCAGGTTGGTGCCGAACTGCTCCGACGCCGTCGTCACGAACACCGCCCAGTAGCCGGTCGCCAGCCCGAGCCCCGCGCAGGCGGCGTAGAAGGTCCCCAGCGAGCGCCCCCCCGCGCCGAAGTAGAGCCCGACCATCGCTCCGGTCAGCGCGATGAAGAGGGCGATCACCTTGCGGCGCGAGCGCATCGCCTGGCTCAGCGCCCCGCTCGCCAGGTCGCCGAGCGAGATCCCGACGTACGCCCACAACACCGCGTGGGCGGCCCGCGGCGCCGGGTCGAGCCCGAGCGCCCGCCCGAGCTCCGGCGCCAGCGAGATCAAGATCGCGAAGACGTACCAGATCGGCAGCCCCGACAGGATCACGGCGACGTAGCGGCGCAGCCGCCGGGCCCCGCGGAAGAGCTGGAAGAAGTCGCCGCGCCGGACCTGGGCGTCCTGCCGCACGCGGTCGAAGATCCCCGACTCGAGCACCCCGACCCGCAGCAGCAGCAGCGCGAGCCCCATCCCGCCGCCGATGAAGTAGGCCGTGCGCCAGTGGACCGCGTCCCCGAGCAGCCCCGCCGCGATCCCGCCCATCAGCCCGACCGCCGCGACGATCATCGTCCCGTAGCCGCGCGTGCGCGCGGGCAGCAGCTCGGCGACCAGCGTGATCCCGGCGCCGAGCTCCCCGGCCAGCCCGACGCCCGCGACCAGGCGCAGCCACGCGTAGCTCGTCACGTCGGAGACCAGCCCGTTGGCGAGGTTGGCCAGCGAGTAGAGCAGGATCGACCCGAAGAGCACCGACTTGCGCCCGCGGCGATCGCCGAGCACCCCCCACAGCACCCCGCCGAGGAGCATGCCGTACATCTGCATGTCGAGCAGGTGGAGCCCCTGCGAGGTCAGCGCGTCGCCCGCGAGCCCGAGCTCGGTCAGGCTCGTCACCCGGATCACGCTGAACAGGATCAGGTCGTAGATGTCGACGAAGTAGCCCAGCGCCGCCACCAGCACGGCGAGCCATGCGGCCCTCCCGGGCGCTCGTGCGGGCGCGTCCACCGCCCCGTGGTACCACACCCGCGGAGCGTCGATCGAGCCCGCGCCTCACTTCGGCGGGTAGAGGTCGGCGAGCGCGCGGAAGCCCGGGGTGCACGCGTCCAGCAGCGCCGCCTGCTCGCGCGAGGGGAGCGCCCTCCACTGCGAGCGCGCCGGCCGCACGATCGCCGTCATGCGATCCAGCCACGCGGCGTCGACCGGCGCCCCCAGGAATTCGAAGAGGCGGGCGATGCTCGCCCGCGGCTCCGCCAGGAAGTCCTCGTAGCGCATGGTCAGCAGGCACTCGGGCCCGAGCCCGGCGAGCTCCTCGGTGCCCGCGAGGATCTCGCCGGCCCAGTAGTGCCCGCAGAGCGGCAGCGGCGTCTCGTAGCGGAGGAAGGCAGCGGCGTCGAAGCGCTCCGGCAAGAAGGGGAGCAGCTCGTCCGGCACGTCGGCCTCGAGCGCACGATCGGCCGACTCCCAGGGGTCGACGCCGAGGATCTCGGTCAACTGGATGCTGACCAGGGCCATCCGGAACCCGAGGTGGCGGCTCATCGACAGCGCGCAGTTGCGGCCGTCGCGGACCAGATGGACGAAGCGCGCGTCCGGGAAGGCCCCGCGCAGGCGACGGACGATCCTCAGCGAGCCGCCCGAGCGTTCGACCCACCCCGCGCGGCCGCAACGCTGCGCCAGCCACTCGAAGATCCGACGGTAGTGCGCGCCCGCGGCGGCCCGCGGCAGCCCGGCCACCAGGCGCTCCAGCGCGTCGTACTCCGGCTCGGGGGCGTCGAAGAGGTGCGGCAGGGTGACCTGCAGGATCGCCGGCACGCCGCCCTCCGGGGTGAAGCGCGCCCCCGGCGCGCGGCGGTAGAGCACCTCCTCCATCGCCACCCCGTGGCGCAGCATCGCGGCGAGCCGCGGCGGCGGCCCGCCGATCAACCGCCACAGCGCGCTCCCCTCCGCCGGCTCGTCGGGGAGGCACTCGGCGAGCCGCCCGCCGATGTCGGAGACCGTCGAGAAGAACTCCGAGACGCTGACCAGCGTCGGGTGGGCGCGCACCAGCTCGCTGAGCATCGTCGAGCCGCAGCGCCCGGTCCCGACGATGAAGTTCGGCGCGGAGGGCTTCATCATCGCACCGCCGGTAGCCGCGTGCGCGCGCGCGCGAGCGCGTCCAGGTACGCCCGGACCAGCTCGGAGAAGCCGACCGGCGGGTGCTCGGTGGGCCCGCCGAGCGCGGCGTCCGCCCGCGATCGCGAGAAGCGCCGGTCGCCGACCAGGTACGACCCATAGAACGTGATCCGTCGGTCGAGCTGCTGCTCGATCCACGACAGCTCGTCGCGCGTGTCGACGAAGATCGGCGCCGGCAGGCCCAGCAGTTCGAAGGAGCGCGCCACCGAGACGCCGACGGCCTCGGGCGCCCGGTGGGTCAGGTGAAAGATCCCCGTCGCCGACGCGCGGGCCCCGATCGCGG
>CAZMML010000775.1:0-2743 GCA_964567335.1 uncultured Nannocystis sp.
CCCGCTCGAGCCGCGATTCGGCCCTGTCCAGCGACCTCCGCCGCCTCGAGGGGCGGAGTGGGGCAGGGGTCGCACGAGCTGCTGGCCCAGGCGTACTCGGTGACCACGGCGCCGGGGTAGCGCGCGAGGACCCGGTCGAAGAGCGAGGCGTAGAAGGCGCCGAAGCCGCTGCGGGTGGCGTCCGCCACCTCGATGTTGGTCGGGATCGCCACGTTGAGGTAGTTCGCGGCCTCGTAGCGGGTGTTGCGGGCGAGGATGTGGACGATCAGGTCCTGCTTCCCCTGCGCGTTGAGCAGGCCGAGGCGCACCGGCAGCGCGAAGGTGTCGCTGTCGTAGTGGAAGCGGAGCGGCGAGAGCATCGCCTGGCCCTGGGCGTTGAAGCTCACCTTGGTGACGTCGACCTTGGCGACGAAGAACTTCATGCCGGCCTGGACGTAGGGGCGCAGGACCTCGCCGGCGCCGGCCGGGATCGTGTACTTGTTGAGCCGCAGCCACGCGTCGAGGCCGTTCGAATCCTCGGCGCTGAGGATCACGACCTGGTACTCGCCGACCTCGAACTTGGCCTCGACCCGGACGCCGAAGTCGCGGCCGCCGCCGCTCTCCATCGCGTCGGAGGGCGCCGAGCCCTCGAGGTACTTGTGCCGGCGGCGCGGCTTCCAGCGCTCGCGCGGCGGGCAGGGATCTTGCTCCCAGTACTCGACCAGCCGCGGCGCGGCGAGCTGGTCGATCCGGTCGAAGACCGACTTCGGCAGCGTCTTGACGTCGTCCTTCTGCAGCACGACCGGCACCGGCACGACCATCGCGAAGTCCTGCGGCGGGCCCTGGTAGTTGTTCTGCATCGACAGGATGGTGCGCTGGCCCTCGCGCATCAGCACGACCTGCGTCGCGTTGTTGTAGAGCTTGGCGTCGGCGCCGCCGACGTAGAACCCGCAGAAGGCCGAGGCGGTCTGCGGCGCGGCGGTCGTGAGCGCAGCCGTCAGGGCGGCGATCAGCTTGGTCGTGGTGTTCATCGCGTCCTCCTCCTCCGTCCGAGGGCGAGCAGCCCGAGGGCGAGCAGCCCCGCTGCATCTGCGCCGTCGCCGACGCGACAGGCGCAGCCGGCGGTCGGTTTGGTCTGCTTGGCGTCGGTCGCCGGCTTGGCCTCGCCCTTCGCGCCCTCGGGCGCGGGCGCGGGCGGCGGGGCGCTCGCCGCGATCTTCAGCTCGGGCACGTCTTGCGCGACGTAGCTCGCGAGCGAGCCGCTGCGGTCGGCGAAGGCGAGGCCCTGGGCGGCCTTCGGCTGCGAGCCGCCGCCGCCCTTCCAGTCCGGCCAGGGCTCGCCCCAGCGGCCGCGTCGCGGGCTGGAGCACTCGATCTTCCCGGGCCACGGGTGACGGATGATGTAGCGCCCCTGGAAGTTGTTCTGGCCGCTCGGCGAGGCGCCCTTCTCGAGCCCGAGCATCCCGCCGACCTCGCGCCCGCCGACGACGGGGCCGGCGGCGCGGAACACCAGGTCCTCGCTGAGGGCGTCCTTCCCGTAGCGCGCGTGCAGCCGCGTCAGCACGAACTCCCCGGGCAGCCGCCACTGGAGCGCGCTGTCCTTCGAGGCGAGCTGCTGCTGGTACTTCGGCAGCGCGTCGGCCCCGAGCGTCACCAGCTCGCCGAGGTCGAGCGGCGGCTCCGGGCAGGGGTCGCAGTTGTTCGCCTGCCACGCGTACTCGGTGATCACGGCCTTGGGGTTCTGCTGCAGGGTGGCGTCGAGGAGCGAGACGAAGAAGCGGCCGAACTCCTCGCGCGCGCTCTCCTTGACCTCGAGGTTGGTCGGGATGAAGACGTTCGGGTAGTTGGCGACCTCGTAGCGCTCGCTGGCGAGGACGTGGACGAGCAGGTCCTGGACCCCCTGGGAGTTGAGCATCCCGAGGCGGACCGGGAGGTTGAAGGTCTCGCTGTCGTAGTGGAAGCGGAGCGGCGAGAGCATCGCCTGGCCCTGGGCGTCGAAGGTGACCTTGGTGACGTCGACCTTGGCGACGAAGAACTTCTGGCCCGCCTGCACGTAGGGCCGCAGGGCCGCCTCGGCGCCGGCCGGGATCGTGTACTTGTTGTCGCGCAGCCAGCGGTCCAGGCCGCTGGAGTCCTCGGCGCTGAGGATCACGACCTCGTACTCGCCGACCGTGAACTGCGCCTCGATCTTCACCCCGTAGCCGCCGTCGCTCGGCGGCGGCGCCGGTTCGGGCGGCCGGGTCGCGGACTCCATGCTGTAGCGCAAGTTCGGGTCGGGCTCGGGCTCGCAGGGGTCCTTCTCCCAGTACTCGACCAGCCGCGGAGCCGCGAGCTTGTCGACGCGGTCGAACACGGTCCGCGGCAGCGTCTTGACGTCCTCCTTCTGCAGCACGACCGGCACCGGCACGACCATCGCGAAGTTCGCCGGCGGGCCCTGGTAGTTGTTCTGCATCGAGAGGACCGTGCGGGTCCCGTCGCGCATCAGCACGACCAGGGTGGCGTTGTTGTAGAGCTTCGCGTCGCCGCCGCCGACGTAGAACCCGCAGAAGGCCGACGCAGGCCGCGGCGCGGCGAGCACCGCCGCCGCCACGATCGCCAGCACCCCGATGCTCCGCTTCATCATGGTCCGCAGCTTATCCCAACGCGGCCCGATCGAGGCTCGTCACGCGCGCTCGCGCGGCGCGGCGCGGGGAGCGATGTCGCACCGCGCCCCGCGAGTCGATCGAAGCGCTCCCGCGGGAGGCGCGAACGCAGCTCCCGCGCG
>CAZMML010000776.1:0-2743 GCA_964567335.1 uncultured Nannocystis sp.
AACGTGCCGCGCGTCCCGGTCCTCGAGGTCACCGGGCAGGCCGCGCCTGTGGAACCGGTGGTCCCGGGCGCCGACACCGGGCCGACCGAGCCGCAGGGCGACTTCTTCCTGTGGACCCGCGTCGACAAGCCCTCCGTCTTCGTCGGCGAGCAGCTCATCTACTCCCTCGAGGTCTACGAGCGCCTGCCCTTCCCCAATTACTCCGCGCTCAAGCTGCCCGCGTACCCTGACTTCTGGAGCGAGCAGCTCCCCTCGGCGCAGATGACCACTACGTCCGTCGCGGGCGTCATCTACCGCGTCCACCCCGACCTGCGCCGCGCCCTCTTCCCGCAACGTGCCGGCTCGCTGACGATCTCCGCCGCCGAGGTCAACGTCGGACGGCGGCGCCGGGTCGTCGGGCGCCCCGTCGTCATCGAGGTGAAGCCGCTCCCCGCGGGGGCGCCCGCCGGCTTCTCGCCCAACAACGTCGGCCTCTACACCATCGAGGCCGAGGTCGATCGTCAGCGGGTCAAGCTCGGCGAGCCCTTCACGCTGACGCTCACGATCCGCGGCAGCGGCAACATCCGCGTCATCGACCCCGGGGCCTGGCCGGAGGTCCCGGGCTTTCGTCGCTACGACCCGAAGGTCGACACGCAGGTGAACGTCGCCGCGCTGATCTCGGGCCAGCGCACCTACTCGTTCCTCATGATCCCCGAGCGGGCCGGACAGCTCACCGTCCCGCCCCACACCTTCAGCTTCTTCGACCCCGCCGAGGCCCGCTACAAGACGGTCTCGACGCAGCCGCGCGAGATCACCGTCGAGGGCGATCCGAACGCCGCGCCCCCGCCGAGCGCCGAGGCCACGCAGCCCGCCCAGGGGGTCGCCGGGGCCGACGACGAGGGGCTCCTCGCGCCGATCGTCGCCGCGCCGACGTTGCCGCGCGCGGCCGCCGCGAAGCCCTGGCTCACCCCGGAGCGCTGGGCGTGGGGCGCCGCGGCCGTCCCTGCGCTCCTGGCCCTCGGGACAGCCGGGAGCGCGCTCTGGCGCCGCCTCGGCCCCGACGACGAGAGCCGCGCCGCGGCCGCGCGCGTCGCCCGTGAGCGCGACCTCCTCACCCAGGCCGAGCAGGGGATCGCCACCGGCGCCGGCTTCTACAACGCCGTGGCCCAGCTCCTGCAGGGCGCCGCCCTTCGCCGGGCGGGGGCCGAGGGCGAGGGTCTCCCGCGCCAAGCGCTGCTGCAGCTTCTGCAGCGGAAGGGCGTGCCGGCCGCCGAGTGCGACCAGCTCCGCGAGCTCCTCGATCGGTGCGACGCGGCCCGCTTCGGCGCGCGCGGCGAGACGAGCGCCGATCGCGAGGCCGCCCTCAAGGCCGTGCGCGCGCTCCTGCGCGCCCCCGAGCTGGCGAGGAAGGGCTGACCATGCGTCCCTGGCGATCGCTCGTCCGACCCCTCCTCTTCGTCGCGCAGATCTCTGCCCTGCTCGCGGCGCTCGCCCCCGCGCACGCGCGCGCCGATGTGATCGACGAGACCTTCGCCCGGGGCAACGCCGCCGCCGCCGCTGGCGACTACAAGGCCGCGGTCCTGCTCTACCAGGAGGCCGAGCGCCTCCTCCCGGGTCGCAGCGCCACCCTCAGCCTCAACCTCGGCACCTGCTACGCCGAGCTCGGCGAGCTCGGCCTGGCGACCTACCACCTGCGCCGCGCCCTCCAGCCGGCCGCGGAGGCGAGCGCCGACGTCGCGGAGGCCGCGCGCCGCAACCTCGGCATCGTCCGCCAGCGGACCGAGGTCGCCGCCGCCGCGGGCGGGCTGCAGATCGACCGCCCGGAGACCTGGCGAGACGCGGCCCTCTCGGCCCTGCGTGCCCCCTTCTTCGGGTGGATGACCCTTGGAGCAGGTTGGATCGCCCTGCTGCTGTGGTTCGGCCGCGGTCGCCTGCGCGCCGCCGCGAGGGGCACCGCCCTCGGCCTCGCGGCCGTCCTCGCGGTCGTCTTCGTGCTCGTCGGCGGCCTCCACGGCTACGCCCTCCGCGCCGAGCTCTCCTCGCCCCAGGCCATCGCCCTCCCCGCCAAGCTCGACGTGCGGGAGGGTCCCGGAGCCCACCGCAAGGCCCTCTTCGCGGTCCAGGGCGGCAGCCGCCTGCGGATCGCCGAGCGCGGGGCTGGGTGGGCCCGCGTCCGTCTGCCGGGAGGTCTCGAGGGGTGGGCGCCGATCCAGGACCTCGGCGAGCTTGGCGCAGACCCGGGACCGCGTCGGCCCTGACGCTCGCTTGCGCTAGCGCGGACGGTGCAGACGAGGGGGCAGATGACCTACCGTCGACTCCGCTGTGGGCCAGCTACGGCCCGCTATACGGCGCGCAGGGTCGAATTTGTGCGTGGCGTTTTTCCCCGGCCTCGATAATGTAATGAGGTCGTGCTCGCGGTCCTCGCCACCAAGATTCGCAGCAACGGTGACGGCTCGGTCGCAACCGCCGTCGGCAAGCCCTACGAGGGCTTTCTGATCAGCGAGCCCGTCGTCGGTCGCGGCATGGTGATCTTTCGCGACCCCAACGGCCGCCGCATGGTCACCACCGCGGTCCGCCGCGTCCTCACCACCGAGGAGCGGCGGCTGATGTACGTCGAGACCGAGAACTCCGTCTACCGCCTGGCGATCCTCGACGCCTCGGCCCACCCGGCTCCGGTCGCCAGCGGCGGCGTGCGCTGAGCCTGCCGCGTGCGCTGTCCTCCGGGGCAGGTGAAGCGCAGCTCGCCCCGGCTTGAGGTACTCTC
>CAZMML010000777.1:0-2741 GCA_964567335.1 uncultured Nannocystis sp.
GTTCTTCGGGCCCCGCGTGCTCGCGGATCGATATGTAGCGGCGGCGGCACTAGCCCGCCTTATCGATCCGTCGCCGAGCACGACAACATCCCTCGCTCGTACGCACGCTGGCCGCCTGCGAGCGGTGAGACCGGCTCCGCCCCGCCTGCACCTCGAACGCAGCCCATGATCGGCGCGCGTCGCAGCGGGGCGACCCGCCACCTCGAGAGACGCGGATCTCCGCAATCGACCCGGCACGCGAGCGTGCCGCCGGGCCCGAGCGCGCCGCCCCGCGCCGGGCTATCTTCCCTCACCCGTGCCGCAGCACCTGCAGGTCGACCCCGCCGCGTCGCAGAGCGCCGTGGCCCCGCCGCCGCGCGGCGCGCTGTGGCGCGGCACCCTGCGCCACCGCCACTTCCGGTGGGTCTGGATCGGCGCGATGGGCTCCTCGATCGGCACCTGGATGGAGAACATCGGGGTCCAGTGGATCATGGCGGAAGAGACCGGCTCGACCGTGATGCTCGGGCTCCTGGCCGCCGCGCAGCTCGGCCCGATCCTCCTGCTCGGCGTCCCCGCCGGCCTGGTCGTCGACTGGTGCGAGCGTCGCGCCCTGCTCCTGGTGACCCAGACGATCCTGATGGCGATCGCCGCCCTCCTCGCCCTCGCCAGCGCGACCGGCTGGGCCACGCCGGGCGTGCTCCTCGCGCTCGGGCTCCTCGCCGGCGTCGCCATGGCCTTCAACACCCCCGCGTGGCAGACGCTGAGCCCCCGCCTCGTCCCGCGCGAGGAGCTGCCGCAGGCGATCGCGCTCATGGGCCTGCAATTCAACCTCGCCCGCGTGCTCGGCCCGGCGATCGCCGGGGTCCTCCTCGCGAGCTACAGCGCCACCCTGCTCTTCGTCGTCAACGCCGTCAGCTTCGTCGGCGTGCTTCTCGCCGTCGCGACGACCCCGCCGACGCGCCCCCCGCCGGCGGCCGCGCGCGCCCCCTGGCGCGAGGTCCGCGAGGCCGTCTCCTTCGTCGCCCGCCACCCCGGGGTCCGCCAACTCCTCATCTGCCTCGTGCTCCTCAGCACCTTCGCGGCCCCGCTCCAGCGGATGCTCCCGCTCTTCGTCGCCGAGGTCTACGGCGCGAGCGAGGCCACCTACGGCGCACTCCTCTCCGCCGTCGGCGTCGGCGGCGTGCTCGGCGGTCTCACCCTCGGCCGCCTCCCCCGGTGGTACCCGCGGCACCACCTGATCCCGCTCACCCTGACCGCCTCGGGCCTGCTCATGACGCTCTTCTGCGCGCTCGACGACCCCCGCCTCGGCGCCCTCTGCGTCCTCGCCTCCGGCCTCTCCTGGATCTGGGGCTTCTCGAGCATCATCACCGCCGTCCAGCTCCTCACCCCCGACACGATGCGCGGCCGGATCCTCGCCCTCTTCAACATGGCGACCTTCGGCGCCATGCCGATCGGCAGCCTCCTCGCGGCGCTCCTCGGCCCCTGGCTGGCGAGCTTCTTCAGCGGCGGCCCGGCCCTCGCGGTGCGGCTCGGCGTCGGCGCCTTCGCGGCCGCGCTCGCGCTCGCCGGGCTCGCGCTGCTGATCTGGCGCACGCCGGTGGTCGACGACCGCCGGCCCGACGATCCCGGCCTGGCCCGCCGCCCGGGGCTCTGGCGCGGGCTCACCGCCGCCGGACACCGCCCGCTCCGTTGATCCCGCGGGCCGGGCGCCGGGGCATACTCCCCCGCATGCCCGTCGCCAAGCAAGTCATCGTGATGCGCAAGGACCTCGGCATGCGCAAGGGCAAGATGATCGCCCAGGGCGCCCACGCCTCGCTCAAGGTGCTCCTCGACGCCGCGACCCAGGACGGCCAGCGCCTGACGATCCCCCTCGACGAGGCCACGAGCGCGTGGGTCGCGGGCCGCTTCACCAAGGTCTGCGTCTCCGTCGACTCCGCCGCCGCGCTCGCCGAGGTCGTCGACCGGGCGCGCGCCGCCGGCCTGCCTTGCGCCCTGATCGTCGACGCCGGTCACACCGAGTTCCACGGCGTCCCGACCCCCACCTGCTGCGCCGTCGGCCCCGCCTGGGCCGAGCAGGTCGACGCCGTCACCGGGGGCCTCCCGCTCCTCTGAGGCTCACGCCCGCGGGAGCCGGAGCGTGAAGCGGACCCCGAGGCCCGCGCTCTCCGCCTCGATCGTCCCGCCGTGCAGCTCCGCGATCCGGGCCGCGATCGCCAGCCCGAGGCCGGTGCCCTGCGCGTCGCCGCTGTAGAAGGGCGTGAAGAGGTGGGGCCGCTCCGCGTCGGTCAGCGGCGGGCCGTCGTTCTCGAGCGCCAGCAGCCCCTGCGGACCCTCGAGCGAGGCCGCGATCGCCAGCGTCCCCGGCCGGCCCGCGCGGGCGATCGCGCGGAGGCCGTTGACCGCGACGTGCAGCCCGAGGCTGACGAGTTGGTCGCGATCGCCGCGGACGGTCACGGCCTCCTCCGACGCGCGCAGCAGCAGCGCGACGCCCTTCTGCCGCGCCTCGACCGCGACCAGCGCGTGGACCTGTTCCGCGACCGCGCGCAGGTCGAGCGGCGCGAGCTCGCCGACGCTCGGGCGGGCGAAGCTCAGGAAGCGCTCGGCCAGCCGCGAGAGGCGCCCGAGCTCGCCGACGTGCAGCTCCCACAGCCGCCGCTCCTCGGCCTCGGGCGGGATCAGCGGACCTATCACCTCAGCCGTGCGCGCGAGCGCGGCGAGCGGGTTCTTGATCTCGTGCGCCAGCCCGGCCACCACCTCGCCGA
>CAZMML010000778.1:0-2734 GCA_964567335.1 uncultured Nannocystis sp.
TCGACCGGCGCGCCGCCGCGCCGACCCACCCCCACGCGCTCCGCCACAGCTTCGGCACGCGCTTGATGCTCAACGGCGTCAGCGCCCGCGTGGCGATGGAGCTGCTCGGCCACACCAACCTGGCGACCACCCAGATCTACGCCCACGCGAGCAAGGACCACCGCCGCTCAGCGATCGACCTGCTCGCGCCGACGCCGACGAAGTAGGCCCAGGTCCGTGGTACCCTGACCCGTGGCTCTTCGCCCCGATCTTGCCGTCGCCCGACTTGTGGTCGGGCGCGACGATCGAGCGGCCCACTTCGCCCGCCCTGAAGGCGACATCCTCGTCGTCGCCGACGGTGCGGGGGGCACGGGCGGCGGCGGTGCTGCGGCGGACGCCGTGCTCGCGGCGGTGAGCCGGTGCGTTGCGATGCGCGAGACGCAAGGATGGGTCGAGGTCCTCACGCGGCTCGACGCCGAGGGTCTCGGCGGCGAGAGCACGGCCGTCGTCTGCTGCGTCTTCGAGGACCGCGTGGTCGGTGCGAGCGTCGGCGACTCGGGCGCCTGGCTCCTCGAGCACGACGCCGTCGACGACTTGACGCAGGCCCAGCGGCGCAAGCCGCTGCTCGGGAGCGGCCGAGCGGCCGCGGTGCCCTTCGCGGCGCGGCTGGGCGATCGGACCCTGCTGCTGGCCTCGGATGGCCTCCTCAAGTACACCTCGGCCGAGCGGATCGCCGCGACGGTGGTTGCAGAGGACCTGCAGGCGAACGCGGTCGACCTCCTGGACCTCGTGCGCCTGCGTTCGGGCGCGCTCCCGGACGACGTGGCGATCCTCCTCGCGCGGCGTCGGTAGTGTCCACTCCGTGGCAAAGCGCACGCTTGGACCGGCCTAAACACCGTTCCTCGCGTTGATCGGCGCCGCGGGCGGATGGCACATCTTCGCATGATGCCGCGCGTCTTCATCAGCTACAGCCACGACTCGGAGCCGCACCGGGAGGCGGTGCTTCGGCTCGCCCAGGAGCTCCGCGCGTGGGGGGTCGACGTCCTGCTCGACCGCTTCGTCGTCGCGCCGGCCGAGGGCTGGCCGCGCTGGATGATGAGCCAGGTCGAGTCGGCCGACTTCGTGATCGTCGTCTGCACGGCCACCTACCGCCGACGCTTCGAGGGCCAGGAGGCGGCGGGCAAGGGGAAGGGGGCGACCTTCGAGGGCTTGCTGGCGATCCAGCACCTCTACGACGAGGGCTCTCGCAACGCGCGCTTCATCCCCGTGATCTTCGAGGGCACCCCGGAGGGCGACATCCCGTCGGTGCTGCGGCCCTACCAGCGCTACACCCTCCCGCGGGATCTCGAGCCTCTCTTCCGCCACATCACCGGTCAACCTGAGATCGTCGCCGCTCCGCTCGGTCCGCTCAAGGTCCTGCAGCCGCGTGGGGTCGGGGCCGCGAGCGGGCCCGCGGCTGCTCCCAGCCTCACGCGCGCGCCAGGCGCCCGCAGCGCCGTGCCGCCGGCTCCCGTGCTGTCCGCGGGCGGGGGCGACGTGCGGATCGAGCCGCCCGAGCTGCTCCACCGGCTCCTCGTCTCGCTCTTCACCCAGGGCGATGCGTTCCGGCAGTGGGTGTCCCTCGGGCCCGAGGGCGACACGCTCGTCGCGGAGTTCCCCGGCGGCTCGGCCTCGACCTCGGCGATGGTCGCCAGCGGCCTCGATGTCCTGCGCCGCCACGGCTATCTGGACGCCGACTTCTTCGCCCGCCTCGGCGGCGCGTTCCCGCGGCGCCGCGCGGACATCGAGCGCGTCGCGCTCGTCTGGGGCGCCCCGCTCGCCCTCACGACCACGACCACGACCACGACCGAGGGCGGCTTCCACTTCGCGAACACGGGCAACGTGACGATCCACGCGGGGGGTGATGTCGTCGCCCGCGACAAGGTCGTCATCGGGGCCTCCAAGGGCGCCTCGGGCACGGAGCCCCACCTGGCGCTGGAGGGCCTCCGCACGGCGCTCGTGGCCCTCGGAGGCGCCGCGCAGCCGAAGATCGCGCGCGCGCTCGCGGACCTCGCGGAGGAGCTGGAGGGTGACGCTCCAGACCCCGACGAGGTCCGTGCCCACCTCGATCGCGCGCTCACGTTCGCGGCGCGCGTCGACCCCGACATCGCGTCGCGCCCGAGCGTCGCCCCGCACGTGGCCGTCCTCCGCGCCTGGGCGAGCGCAAGGGCATGACCACGCCGCCGCGCCCGCCTTCGCCGGGTCCCCAACAGGGCGGACAGCAATTCGCGAACGCGGGCGACGTGGAGATCCATGCCCGCGACATCGCCGGTCGCAACCTCGTCCAGCACTTCGGTGACAACGTCGACCTCAAGGTCGTCGTCCAGGCCGCGCCCGGCGACCCGCTGCCTGCGCCCCCGGATCCTGCGGTTACCAAGTACCTCGGGTGGCTCCGGACCCAGCGGAGCTGGCTCGAGCTGCGCGGGGTCGGCGGCGACGACGTCGAGATCGAGCTCACCGACGTGTATGTGCCCCTGAAGCTCGCCGGTCACGACGAGGAGGGCCGTTACCCGGGCAAGCTCGAGCGTCGCGAGCTGTGTGAGGACTTCGAGCTGACCGAGCTCTTCGGCAAGCTCGAGGGTCGTCCGCACGCGCTCCTGCTCGGGCGGCCGGGCTCGGGCAAGACCACGGCGCTGCGCAAGCTGGCGCAGCAGTGCCTGCGCGAGGGCCTGACCTCGCTGCGGCTGCCGCCGGGGCTCGTGCCGGTGTTCGTGCG
>CAZMML010000779.1:0-2730 GCA_964567335.1 uncultured Nannocystis sp.
AGGTCCGGCTCTCGGGCTGTGGCGAGGCGGATGAGGAGATCGCGGAGTACGTCGTCCGCTGCCTGTCGCCGGCCGGGTACTTGCAGGAGTCGACGACCCAGATCGCCCGCAAGCTCGGGGTGTCGACCCTGAAGGTGGAGCGCGTGGTGCGCAAGGTGCAGCAGCTTGACCCGGTGGCGATCGGGTCGCGCAACCTGGCCGAGTGTCTGTGGGTGCAGGCGAACCACCCGGAGCACCCGGTCGAAGATCCGCTGGTGCGGACGATCATCGCCAAGCACCTGCACAACCTCGAGATCCGCAACTACCAGGCGGTGGCCCGCGACACCGGGGAGCCGCTCGAGGAGGTCTACGAGGCGACCAAGGTCATCATGGCGATGGACCCGCGCCCGGCGCGCGCGTACGGGGCCGAGACGCCGCAGTACATCACCCCGGACGTGTATATCGTCAAGGTCGGCGACGACTTCGTGGTGACCCTCAACGAGGACGGGCTGCCGCGGCTGCGGATCAGCGATCTGTACCGGGAGTCGATGGGGGAGCACACCAAGGCCCGGGACTACATCCATGAGCGAATGCGCTCGGCGCAGTGGCTGATCCGGTCGATCCAGCAGCGCCAGCGGACGATCGTCAAGGTGGCCCGCAGCATCCTCAAGTTCCAGCGCGACTTCTTCGAGCGGGGGCCGCAGCACCTGCGGCCCCTGATCCTCAAGGACGTCGCCGAGGACATCGACATGCACGAATCGACCGTCAGCCGCGTGACGACCAACAAGTTCATCGCCACGCCGCACGGCATCTTCGAGCTCAAGTACTTCTTTAACGCTGGGATCAGCCGCTCGACGGGGGACGATCTGGCGTCGGAGGCGGTCAAGGAGCGGATAAAGAAGCTGATCGACGGCGAGGACACGGCCCGACCCTTCAGCGACCAGCAGCTCGTCGACTTGCTGAAGGAGGAGGGCATCGACATCGCCAGGCGGACGGTCGCCAAGTACCGCGAGCAGCTCGGCGTGCTTTCGAGCGCGAAGCGGCGTAAACTCTTCTGAAGAGCGAGCAACGCCGGACACGGCCTCACCACCAAGAAGGTGCCCCTTCGATGCAGACCCACTTCGTTTTTCGCCAGATGGAGTCGTCCAACGCCCTGCGGGGCTACGCCGAGGAGCGCCTCGAGAAGATCAAGCGCTACTTCTCGGAGCCGCTCCGCGTGAGCTGCACGTTCACGGTCGACAAGGTGATGCACACCGCGGCCTTCGATGTGACCCTGCGCAACGGCCTGCAGCTCCACGCGGAGGAGTCGACCGAGAACATGTACTCGTCGGTCGACATGGCGCTGGCCAAGATGGAGCGCCAGGTCCGGCGCTACAAGGCGCGGATCAAGCACCACAAGACCCATGAGGGGCGGGCGGCGAAGGTCCGGCTCGGCGTCATCGCGGCCGAGAGCATGACCGACCAGATCGTCGAGGAGGAGGACGCGGCCGAGGCGGCCGCGGCGACCTTGGCCGCGCTGCAGAGCGGGCGCCCGGGGGACAACCGGCCGACGATCATCCGCCAGACCGAGGTCGTCGCCGAGCGCATGACGGTCGACGCCGCGATCATGCAGATGAACCTCATGCACAAGCAGTTCTACGTCTTCACCAACGCGGGCTCCGGCGAGATCAACGTCGTCTATGTGCTCGGGGACGGTAACTACGGCCTGATCGAACCCCAGGGCGCGGCGGGCGAGGCCGCCGCCGCCAAGTAGAGCGGGGATGCGTCGGGACAACTCGATCGAGGTCGGCAAGTTCCTCGACGCGGCGGCCGAGCCGCTCCAGCTGACCTTGCTGTCGGACTGGGGCGAGCTCGACCGCAAGATCACGAGCATGCGGATCCAGAAGCCCGGGCTCGCGCTCTCGGGCTTCGTGAAGCACGTCTTCCCCGACCGGATCCAGGTGCTCGGGCTGACCGAGATCGACTACCTGATGAGCCTCGGCCGCGAAGAGGCCGAGAAGGGGCTCGAACGGTTCTGCGCCAAGCCCCTGTGTTGCTTGGCGATCTCCCGCGGGCTCGATCCGCCGGACTTCCTGATGGCGGTGGCCCGACGCCACGGGGTGCCGGTGCTGCGCACGACCCTGATGAGCTCGGTGTTCATCTCGCGCCTGACCCGCAAGCTCGAGGATCTGCTCTCGCCCCGGGCGACGATCCACGGGGTCCTCGTCGACGTGCTCGGTGTCGGGGTGCTGCTGGTGGGGCGCAGCGGCGTCGGCAAGAGCGAGGCCGCGCTCGATCTGATCCTCAAGGGGCACCGGCTGGTCGCTGACGACGTCGTCGAGGTCACGGTGCGGCCGCCCGACACGGTCCTCGGGGCAGCCCTCGAGATGCACCAACATCACATGGAGATCCGCGGACTTGGGATCTTGAACATCACCCACCTCTTCGGGGTCGCCGCGGTCCGCGACAGCAAGAAGGTCGAGGTCGTGGTCGAGCTCAGCGAGGCGCAGGAGGAGGACTACGACCGCCTCGGGACCGAGCCGCAGGTGTGGCCGATCCTCGGGGTCGACGTGCCGCTGGCCCGGATCCCGCTGCGCCCGGGGCGCAACATCGCCTCCCTGATCGAGGTGGTCGCGCGCAACCAGCTCCTGAAGTTCCGCGGTCACGACTCGGCGCGCGAGTTCCAGGAGAAGATCAACGCCCGGATCGCCGCCAGCTCGCGGGGGATGACCCTCCGCGGCGACGTGCCGGTCGCCGCGCCGCGCCCGAGCT
>CAZMML010000780.1:0-2460 GCA_964567335.1 uncultured Nannocystis sp.
GGTCGCGCGTCCCAGGCCGGGTTCCCCGCGGTGAGATCGCGCGGCGCCGCCGATCCGTCGAGCGGCGCGTAGAAGAGGTCGAAGTTGGTCGACCAGGCCTCGGTCTTGCCGGCGATCCGCGCGGTGAACACCACGCCGCGGCCGTCGGGCGTGAAGGCCCACTCCTCCGGGCCGCCGAAGGGCTTCGAGGGCACGTCGCCGTCGATCCCGCGCGACACCAGCGTCGCCGCCCCGCCCGCCACCGGCCAGGCGAAGAGCTGCGCGCGGCGGCCGTCCGCCCAGGTGTCCCAGTGCCGCACGAAGAGCCGGTCGTAGCGCACGCCGGTCCCGTGGGACGCCGCCTCGATCGCCTTCAGGCGCGCGGCCGTGCACGCCATCGGGCCCTCGGACGCCCCCTCGCAGTCCGGAAAGACCTCCGCCGAGACCAGCATCGTCCGCCCGTCGGGGCTCAGGAGGGTCGCGCCGACGTCGAGCGGGAAGTCGCTGATCCGGACCGGCGCCGCGCCCATCGACACCCGCCAGATCTGCTGCGTCCCCGCGTGCCTGGCGGTGAAGTAGAGCGTCTCGCTGTCGGGCGCCCAGCGCGGGCTCGACTCGCTGTCCGGGTCGGTCGTCAGCTGCACCGGCCCTGACCCGTCGAGCCCCGCGACCCACAGGTCGGTCCGCCCGCGGTTGCCCTCGAGATCCGTCTTGCGGACCACGAAGGCGACCTTGCGCCCGTCCGGCGACACCTGCGGGTCGCTGATCCGATCGAGCGCGAGCAGGTCGAGCACCGAGAAGCGGTGGCGCTCGGTCGGCGCGATCGCCTGCTCGCGGAAGGGCTCGGGCGCGGCCGCCGGGGCCTCTTCCGCGGCCTCCGCGGCCGCTGCCGCGGGCTCCGGACAGTCGCGCGCGACCACGACCTTCGCCCGCGCCCCGCAGGCGAGGGGCGCGGCCAGGGACAGGAGCACCGAGAGGCGGGAGTACGAGGCCACGGCCCGATGATAGGCCTGCCCGCAGCTCCCGTAAACAACTCTGCAGGCGGCGGTCCTCGGACCATGTGTCCGAAGAGACCTGTCTCTTCTTCAGGCGCGGCGGCGCCGCCGCAGCCCGAGCGCGAGCAGCCCGAGCAGCCCGCCCGAGCCCGACGCGCCGCCGCGGCACGCGCACCCGTCCCCCTCCATGCCGCCGGCGGTGTCCGTCGCCGTGGCCGTGTCGCTCCCGGGACCGGCCGCGGTCCCGCCCGACGAACCCGCGCCCGTCCCGCCCTCGCTGGTGGAGCCGCCGCCGCCGCTCGTCCCGCCCTCGCTGGTCGTCGGCTGGGAGCCCGAGCTCGCGGTCGGGTCGGTCGTGACCACGGTGGTCGACCCGCCGCTGGTGTCGGTGTCGGTGCCGGAGGTCGTCCCGCCCTCGGCGCACTGCTTGAAGTCCGGCTGCACCATCCACCCGGGGTTGCCGGCCTGCGAGTGATCGTAGGCGCCGATCTCCGGCGAGCCCGCCCGCGGCAGGCAGTTGAAGTCGTCCTGGGCCGCCCACTGCGCGTCGCCGGCGTCGATCAGCGGCGAGCCCTCCGCCGGGTACACGTCCTTCCCCGCCGCGTCGACGAAGGCGGCCCCCAGGCTCTGCCCGTCGACCGTCCCGCCCATCACCCCCGACACCGCCCCGAGCACCGCGTTGCCCGCCACCACCGCGGGCCCCTGCCCCTCCGGCAGCTTGATCGCGCTCGTCGCCTCGCAGAAGAACGCGTTGTTGGCGACCACGATGTTCGCGCCGCCGCCCGGGAACTGGTTGCCGCGGAAGCACGTGTCGCCGGCGCCGATCACCGTGTTGTGGACGACCGTCAGGTCCTCGACGATCTCCCCCTGGCTCGGCTTGGCCGCGATCCCGCTCGCGCCGACGTCGAAGACCAGGTTGTTGCGGACCACCACGTCGCCGACGAGCTGGATCCCGTTGTCGACCACGTTCCACACCGCGTTGCCCTCGATCACGTTCGGCGCCATCCCCTGCGTGCCGTAGGCGGTGATCCCCGGGTAGTTGACGTTATAGATCACGTTGTGGCGGATGATCGTGTTGTACGAGCCGGTCTTGAGCTCGATCCCGTCGCCCTGATTTCCGGCGGTCGTGTCGTGGCAGAGGTTGAACTCGATCAGCGAGTCCCACACCTTGCACGCGCCGTCGTTGCAGCCGAGGTACATGCACTCGCCGGGGTCGCCCGCGAGGCCGGTGTTGTGGATGTGCACCCGCCGGATCGTGATGTCCTCGTAGGTGTTGTCCGGTCGGTTGCACGAGATCCCGACGTCGTTGGTGTCGTGGATGTGCAGGTCCTCGAAGACCGCGTGCGCCGAGGTCCCGATCCGCACCCCGTGCGACCCCCCGGAGAACTCGAGGTTCTTCACGGTGTAGTAGGTCCCCTCGACGTTGATCAGGTTCTGATCCGGGACCCCCTGCAGGATCGCCACCTCCCCGTCCGCGCCGCGGATC
>CAZMML010000780.1:2470-2713 GCA_964567335.1 uncultured Nannocystis sp.
CACCAGGGCGACGAAGCCCGGCGACTGGTAGGTGCCCCCGTGGACGATCACCTCGTCGCCGGCCTGGAGGCCCTGCAGGATCATGTAGAGGTTGTCGCCGGGGTTGACCTCGATCGTGGCCGCGAAGGTGAGCAAGAAAGGCAGCAGCATGGCCTCGAGCGTACAGGCGGGAGACCCGCGCGGGGAGGCTCACGGGAGGGCGCGCGCGCGCCTGTCAGCGACGCTTCGAACGCAAAGCGTTGG
>CAZMML010000781.1:0-2711 GCA_964567335.1 uncultured Nannocystis sp.
TCCTTGGCCATGTTCTCCATCATCTTACGGTTCCGCTCCTCTTCCATCTTCAGGGTGAGCGGGTGCCAGGCGGAGTTCTTGGGGGCGATCCAGTCTTCGGCGCCCGTGGCCGGGTTGATGGCACGATAGTACTTGAACTCGAGCAGGCCCTGCGAGTGGCTGAAACCGGTGCTGGAGGTGCGCTTGAATTCGCCGCGGAAGGTGTACTGCTTGCCCTTCTCGAAGGTGACCTCGGGCTCTTTCTCCCAGGTCTTGGCGTCGGCCTCCTTGATCGAGAAGCGGTAGCCGACGACCATCATGGCGCGCTTGCGCCCCTGCTGGTCGGCCTTGTCCACGATCCAGATGTGCGGCTGCTTGCCCATGATGCAGCGCTCGTTCTCGGGGCAGGGGGTCGGCTCGTAGATCTCGAGCACGTAGCCCTTGACGTCGACGGTGTTGCCGGCCTCGCCCGTCTTGATGTTCTCGTCGAGCTCCTTGCGCAGGCCGTAGACGGACCAGGTGCCGTCGTCCCACTTCTCGGCGACCTTGCCTTCGTCGAAGTCCGGCGGGGGCGGGAGCTCGAACTTGACGTTGTCGGCCGCGGTGGGCGCGTCGTCGTCGGCCCCCTTGTTAATCTTGGGCGCCGGTTCACCGCCGCATCCCCATGGAGCCATCCAGGGGGTCAGGCAGAGCAGGGGTGCGATCAGGAACTTCGAAGCAGAGCGCGTCATCGGGGGCGTCGTCCTCCGCCCTCCCTGAAGGAGAGCCGACCTGGGCAGGCTGTATCACGCTCGCGCGCGGGTTTTCAAGTGCTCCGCCCTTCTGGTAGACCCGGAACCGGTGCGCGGGCGGCAGCGATCAGCGGGGGCGTGCGCCCGCACAGGGGCTTGGCTGGGCCTTCTCGTGGGCCTGGGGTGCGGACGCGACCCTCCGGCGGAGGAGCCCGCCGCGGACCCGCCGCCCCCAGGCGCGGCGGTGATCTCCCCGGATGAGGGGCCCGGCGACACGGTGGTGATCGCGCTCCGACGGCTGCCCACGACCTTCGACCCACTCGCCGAGCTCGACCCGTGGGGCCAGCGGGTCGTCGACGATCTCCTCATGGAGGGGCTCGTCCGGCGCACCGACCGCGCCGCTCCCTGGGCCGAGCCGGCGCTGGCCGAGCGCTGCGACGCGGCGCCGGGCGGCGCGGTGATCTGCTGGCTCCGCGAGGGGGCGACCTTCCACGACGGCGCGCCGGTGACCCCCGACGACGTGAGCTTCAGCGTCGGCCTCTGGCTCGGGCCCCGCGGCCAGGCGGCCCGGCAGCGCCACGGCCTCGACAACCTCCGCGCCGTCCAGGTCAGCGGGCGTGAGGTCCAGATCTCCTTTGATCCGCCGGAGCCGCTCGCGCTCGAGAAGCTGGCGGCGGTGAAGATCGTGCCGCGGGCCCGCTACACCGCGGGCAAATTCGCGACGCAGCCGATCGGCAGCGGGCCCTTCCGGCTGGTCCCGCCGGAGGAGGGCGAGGGGGCGCTGGTCTTCGAGGCGAGCGCGCGGGCGCCCGGGCTGGCGCGCCGGCTGGTCTTGCGTGCGATGGAGGACGGGGCCGCGGCCCTGACGGCGCTGCGCCGGGGGGAGATCGACCTGCTGGCCGAGGTCTCGGCGGTCCACGTGCCCAAGGAGCTGGAGAAGCCGGCGATGGCGAGTCGCTTCACGGCGTATGTGGTCGCGCCGCCGCGCTACGACCTGCTGCTCTTCAACCTCCGCGAGGGGCTGCAGGCCGGGCCGCGGATGCGACAGGCGCTCGACCTGGCGATCCCGCGGGCCGAGCTGGCGCGCCAGGTCTACGGGGTGGCGGGGCTCGAGCGGACGGCGCCGGTGGATCTCCACGCGCCGCAGCGGCTCGACCTCGCGGCGCTGGACGCCCCGGCGGCGGCGGAGGCCCTGGACCCCTGGACCCGCGCGGGGGGCCCCGCCCGCGACGAGGCGGCGCGGGCCCAGGCGGCGTTGATCTTGACCGAGCTCGGGTGGATCCACGAGCGCGGGGTCCGGCGGCGTGCGACGGCGACGCTGCGCCTCCCCTTGACCTGGGACGGGAGCTCCGGGACGGCGACGGGCGTGGCGCGGGTGCTCCGCGCCGGGTGGAAGGAGGTGGGGGTGCTCGCGCCGAGCGTCACGGCGAGCTGGCCCTACGTGCTGGCGAACCTCCTGCGGCCGGCGAAGTTCAACGTGGCGCTGGCTCGGCTCGGCGGCGGAAGCGACCTCGACCTCTATCCCTGGTTTCACAGCAAAGGTGCGCATAATGTCACAGGAATTTCGGACGCGATCCTCGATGCTGCGCTCACCGCCTACCGCAGCGCCGAGACCCGCGAGGCGCGCGACGCAGCCAAGCGGGCGATCGCCGAGCGCATGGCAGTCGTGCGGCCGGTCGTCGTCCTCCACGCCCCGGTGGCACTGACCCTGAGCTCGCGCGCCGTGACGGATCTCGAGTTCGTCGATGATCTTCCGCGGCTGGATCGCCTGGGGATCGCCGCGAGCCCGCGGTCCCCGTGAGCGCGGGTTTTTTTTTCAGGGTAGGACATGCTGCTACAAGGAGCTCCGACCACAAGGAGCGCGCGATGGCGACCTGGATCTTCTTCTTCCACCTGCTCTTTCCGACGCCCGCCGAGCCGACCCCCGACCTCTCGGCCGTGAAGGTTGGTGACCTGCCCTACCGCGGCGCCGAGGCCTTCTTCGCCAAGTTCGAACGCGAG
>CAZMML010000782.1:0-2711 GCA_964567335.1 uncultured Nannocystis sp.
GTGTCCACGTCGCCCGCGGCCTCGACGGCACGGCCGCTCATGGCGATCACGTTCTTGCGGATGAGCCGGTCCATGCCCGCGATGCCGATGGCGCTGAGCAGGCCGCCGATCGTCGTCGGGATGAGGCAGACGAGGAGGGCCACGATCACCGTCGTGGAGAGCGCGACCCCCGAGTAGAGCGCGAGCGGGACCAGGGTCGACTCGACGAGCGCGCGCAGGGAGCGTTGCTGACGGACCAGGTTGTTGCGGTCGGCGGCGAGGAGGCCGAGCAAGATCAGGAAGGGGACGAGGAGGGCCGCGGCGATCATCGGACCGGCGACCAGGAGCTGGAAGACGACCATGGCGAAGCCCATGACGACCAGGAAGGCGAAGGCGGTGAAGGTCAGGGGGTGGAGGCGGAAGCGGACCTGGACGGCGGTGCCGGCGGGGAGCGGGGCGAGCCGCGCCTCGCAGAGGGCGCGGGTGCCAGGCCGCCAGGCGCCAGGATCGCTGGTGAGGGTGAAGCCGCCGGGGATCGGGCGGAGCTCGTACTCCGGGTCGCGCGCGTGGCCCTCGGTCGCGGCCGAGACGTCGGCGCGGGCGAGGAAGAGGCCGGCGATCGCGTCGGGCGGAGCGGCGACCGCGAGCTCGAGCTGGGAGGGTGCGCGCGTGCGGGCGGGGGGGCCCATGGCCCGACCTATCCTTGCGACAAGGTCTTCTTCACAATCTCCCCGGCGACCGTGGCGAGCGTGGTGGCGGCCTCGGCGACCGCGCCGGCCGTCGCGCTGGTGCGCACGAGCTCGGCGAGGGCGAGGGTCGCGGCCCGGAGCGTCGCGAGCTCGGCGTGGGAGAGGGCCGGCAGCTCGAGGGCCGCGAGGCTGAGGCGCTGCTGGGAGTCGCGGAGGCGGCTGATCCGCTCGTCGAGGCCGCGGATCTGGTCGCTCGTCGCGGCCCACTTGGCCGGTTGCTCGTAGGGGTCGATCTGATCGCGGCGCACGCGCAGGCGCTCGCTCGCGCCCACGCGACGGCTGCGGGCGCGGTTGCGGTCTTCGAGGAGTTGGTGCTTGGGGCTCATGGCGTCCTCCGTCGCACGCGCGGGGGCAGGGATGTCGCGCGCAGGTCGGGGTCGTTTGCGGGGCACCCGAGGACCCTACGCGGGTCGCGGCGAGGCCGCCAGAGCGCGCGGCCCCGTCCCTGTACGGTGCGGGTGCGGGAGGAGCGCGCACCCGCCTGGGCTTCGCTCGCGGTTCAGGGCGGCGCTGCGCTGCGCCCGGGGTCGCGTGGGTCGCGAGGCGGCGGCTGCGAGGCGCGGTCGTTGGGGCCAGGCTCGGTCGGTGGCGGCGGCTCGCGGGTGCCGAGGTCGGTCGGCCCGCCGATCGGGCCGCCTCCAGGCTCGCCGGGGGTCGCCGGGGGCGAGGCCGCGGGTCCTGCGGCCGCCCCTGCGGCGCTGGCGGAGCCCTGCACCTCGGCGAGGCTGCTCTGGACCTGCGCGCCGACCACGGCGCCGTACTCGATGAGGAAGCGGGCCTCGTCGCGGAGGCGCGGCGGCCGGGAGAGGGTCACGAGGTGGAGGACGAAGCGGTGGAGCGCGGCGCGATCGATGGTCAGCGCGTGGGCGCGGGCGAGGATCGACTCCTCCCACTCGAGCGGCCGCTCCTGGGCGGCTCCAGCGGCGGTCGCGCCGGCGACGACGCCGTCGAAGAGGGCGAGGCGCTTGAGTCGCTCGGGGTCGCTGGCGATCTTCCAGAAGTGGATCTGGCGCGCGTTCGCGGCGGCGAGCTCGGCGGTGAGCGCGCGGCGCTCGACGAGGTTGCGCTGGCGGAGCTGCACGACGGCGGTGCGGGCGGCGGCGAATTCGCCGGTCTCGCGCTCGAGGCGGGCGGCGGACTCGGCGAGCACGCCGGCCTGCGCGCGCATCCGCGGGGTGCCGCAGGCCGGCGTGAGGACCAGGGCGAGGAGGACAGGTCGCAGGTGCTTCATGGGTCTCACTTGGCGAGGACGGCGCCGGTGACGGTGGCGAAGCCGACGGCGCTGACGATCAGCTGCGCGAGCGCCTCGGGCGAGATGCCGCCGCGGTTGAACTTGACCATCTCGGCGACGCCGGCCGCGAGCAGGACCTGCCGCAGCGCCATGGCGGAGCGCGAGCGGGCGACGCTGGCGTCGTGCCGGGTCGCGAGGTCGAGGGTGTCGGCCTGCTTCTGCGCGGCGCGCCCGAGCGTCCACGCGCCGGCGAAGGCGAGCAGGACCTTGGTGAGCTCGTCGCGGCAGCGCGGGGCCTCGTGGGCGGCGGCGAGGGGCTGCAGGGTGCAGCCGGCGCGCTCGAGGGCGCCGAGGCGGGTCATCGCGTCGAGCAAGAGGGTGGCTTCGTCGATCTGCGCGCCGATCCGGGCGATGTCGATCCGGACCCGCCGCTCGGCGTAGGAGCGGGCGGCGGCGAGGTCGTCGCGCTCGACGCGGAGGGTCTCCCGGAGCAGGGTGAGCACGGTGATCTCGAAGGCGTCGATGACCTCCTGCACGCGATCGATGCCCTCGATGGTCTGGTGGATCACGCGGGCGTAGGGCGGCGCCTTGCCCAGCGCGGCCGGCGGGGTGTCGGCGCGGGTCGGCCGGAGCTGCCGCTCCTCGATGAGGGCGTCGAGCGCGGCGAGCTGCTCGTCGAGCTGGTAGAGCCGGCCGAGGCGCCCGAGCGGGGCGAGGTCGAAGCGGGCCAGCGCGGGCCCGGCGTAGGCGCC